>CAWUJK010000005.1:0-44809 GCA_963922865.1 uncultured bacterium
TACTAAATCAAGCAAAACTAATATAGTAAAAGAACTAATGCTACCTTTAGCTGGTCACCGCAATAACGGTGGTTCTACTTTCTACTCTCGTGGTAGCAATGCGCTCTTGTGGAGTTCCAGTCTTAATGGTTCTCTCGCTCGTGTTAGGTACTTCTACCGGAATAACTCCGGCGTAAACCGTAATAGCCGGAATAAGACTTTCGGTTTCTCAGTTAGGTGTATAAAGGATTAAATAATAGTCCAAGAGCTATAGCGATTGGTTACTATTACCCAAATTATTTTAAAAAATATCTATAAATTTGTAGGTATTTTTTTATGTAAAAAATAATTTGATTTTTTATTAAAGTTTATTAAAATTCTACACTGCTTAAGAATCTTAAACCACTTATGCTAAAAAAAATTTTGATTAAATATACAATTATATTAGTGCTAAATTTATTTGCTTTTTTAGCTCTTTGATATATATTAGACCTAATTTTTGAATCTTGATGAATATTTATAATACTATCATTGATTCTTAGTATATTTACTCTAGTTATATTTACTCAAATATTAGTTAAAAAAAACTTGAAAAAACTAGAAAAAATAAATGAAAATAAACACTAAAACCCATGCTTAATTCTAATACATCTGACTCAATGACTACAAATACACAAGTTAGCACTTGACCACATATTCCAACCATTCAAGGAGAACAATTAGCATATGGTATTTCAAACACCGTAGTTACAACTTTTATATTTGCTCTAATTGTTGTTGCTCTAGTTTTTATTTGAAACAAAGCACTCAAAAGCGATAAAAAATCAAAATTTAAAACATGACTTTTGAGCTTTTTTAAATTCTTTGACGAATACCTAAGATGAGTTTTTGAAGATAAAAATGTAGCTAGAAAATATTTTCCACTAGTAGTTTGAATATTTATAATAATATTTTTCTGAAACCTTTTTGGTTTAGCTATAGACTGGGTATGAACCTCAATATCTGAATCTATACTCCACTACCTAAGACCAATGCATAGTGATTTAAACACAACCTTAGTTCTAGCTACAATAACAGTTATTGCATTTCTGACAGTTTGAATAAAAACCCACTGAGTAAGCTGAACTTTGAAATGATACTTTTTCAACTTTTCCTGAGACAGTATTTGAAATAAAATTGTAAATGTATTTGTCGGGTGGCTTCATTTTATTTGAGTCCCAGCAACCCTAGCATCACTATCACTTAGACTTTTTTGAAATATATTTGCCTGAATAGTTTTAATATCAGTTATAACTTATCTTTGAGCTTGGATGAGTAGCTCTATGTTTGAAGTTTGAAGATTTTTATCTATACCATTTTGGTTTTTTGAGTTTTTTGTTGCCTTTGTTCAATCAGTTGTATTTTGAGCACTTATAATATCTTATATAAACCAGGCAAAAGAAAGCCATTAAAATAAAATATAGATGAGGAGTTTGTAAAATATACAAATATTTTTAAGCTCTTAATTTATATTTTATAATTAACAACATAAAAATATGGAATTAAAAGAATTAGCAATGGCTCTAGCTATTGGTTTAGGAGCTATATGACCTGGTATTGGTATTGGTTTAATAGGTAAAGGTGCTTTAGAAGCACTAGGAAGAAACCCTGAAGCTTCAGGAAAAATAAACTCACTAACAATTCTTACTATAGCCTTTGCTGAGGCAGTTGCTATATATGCTCTTGTAATAGCATTTATTATTGGTTTTGTAGAACTATAGTTTTTTACCACCATAAATTAAATCTATAAATATAAAAAACATATGGACTTAAAATTTGTAACCCTTGAAACTTTTGTTATACAATTTATTATTTTGCTTTTTGTACTCTGGGTTTTAAATAAATTTTTATTTAAACCATATTTAAGCTACCTTGATAGTTGGGAAGAAAAACAAACTAAACTCGAAAAAGATTACAAAAATATAGATAAACTAATATCACAAGCTAAAAAAGATTGAGAAACTATATTGGGGGACGCTAGAAAAAAAGCTGATCTTTTAATAGCAGATGCTGAAAATTTAGCTAAATCTAAAAGAGAATCTATACTTTTAAAAGCTAAATGAGAATCTGAATCTATGATAGAAGGAGCTAAAGCAGATATAGAAAAAGAAAAATTATCTATGCTTGAGTGAGTTAAATCTAAACTAGTAGATATCGTTTTGAAATTTAATAGAAAATTATTTAGTGAAGAAAAACTAAATAAAGATTTTTTAGAAAAAAGTTTAGCTAATATTAAATAATATTATGATGAAAAATATCAAAAATAATTTTGAATGATTAAGTATTTTAGAGTTAAAAAAAATACTAAAATCTCTAGTTTTATATAAAGATTTATCTTTAAAAATGTGAAGTAGAGGAAAAACTCTTTTTTCTAGATTACATTCAAAAAAAGATATTTATAAAATTGAGTATTTTGATTCTATAAGTAAAAATGAAGCTTTAAAGCAAGGTTTATTAGCTTATGAAAAAATTTTTGATGAAAAACCAAATCCAAACGATATTATTATGAAACAAAAAAGTAGTTTATCTTGATGAATAAGAATATACAAAAATGATAATATGAGTGATATCAGTTTCAAAAAATTAGAAAATATTTTAATATAAATTTATAATTACGAAAAATATGAGTGAAAACTTATTAAATAATGTTATAAGTGAGCTAGAGTCTAAGATTGACAGTATTAAACTAGACCCAAAAATAGAAAACTCTTGAGAAGTCTTTTATTTGTGAGACGGTATAGCCAAAGTAACTGGACTTAGAAAAGTAGCTTATAATGAAGTTGTTGAATTTGAATCATGAGCTAAATGAATAGCTCTTAACCTTGACGAACACTTTGTTTGAGTGGTTGTTTTAGAGTGATTTAATTCTATAAAAGAATGAGAAACAGTAAAAACAACCGGAAAAACCTTGAGTGTACCAGTTTGAGATGAATTAGTTGGTAGGGTAGTAAACGCTATATGAGAACCTATAGACGGACTTGGTTCGATTAAGGCTAGGCAGCATTATCCTGTAGAAAGAGTTGCTGAGTGAGTGATGTCTAGAAAATCTGTTCATGAACCACTTGAAACTTGATTGAAAGCAATTGATGCCCTTGTACCAATTGGAAGATGACAAAGAGAACTTATAATTTGAGATAGACAAACTTGAAAAACTCAAGTAGCAATTGATGCCATACTAAATCAAAAATGACAATGAGTTACATGTGTTTATGTAGCTATTGGTCAAAAAGAATGAAAAATAGCTAGAGTTATTGAGGAGCTAAGAAAAAGAGGAGCTATGGATTATACTATAGTGGTCTCAGCCTCAGCTTCTGATCCTGCTTCTATGCAGTATTTATCACCATATGCTGGTTGTGCTATGGCTGAGTATTTTATGTATAACAAAAAACATTCTTTAATAATATATGATGATTTATCTAAACAAGCAAATGCATATAGAGAAATGTCATTACTTTTAAGAAGACCACCAGGTAGAGAAGCATACCCTTGAGATGTTTTTTATACTCACTCAAGACTACTTGAAAGATCAGCAAAATTAAATGAGCAAATGTGAGCTTGATCAATGACAGCACTGCCAATTATTGAAACTCAAGCTTGAGATGTTTCAGCCTATATACCTACCAATGTAATATCAATTACAGATGGGCAAATATTTCTTGATTCAAATCTATTTAACTCAGGACAAAGACCAGCAATTGATGTATGATTATCAGTTTCAAGAGTTTGAGGTTCAGCTCAAATAAAAGCTATGAAAAAAGTTTCTGGAACATTAAAACTTGACCTAGCCCAATTTAGAGAACTAGCAGCCTTTTCACAATTTGCCTCTGACCTAGATGAAGCTACTAAAAATCAACTTGATAGGTGAGAAGCTATGATGAATTTGCTAAAACAATGAGTATATTCTCCAGTTAGTGTAGCTAAACAGGTTTGTTCTATATATGCTGGGTCTAAATGATTTTTAGATAAAATTGATTTAAGTAAAATTTCTAAATTTGAGCAGGAGCTTTATACAAAACTTGACGAGCAAAAAACTATTTTGGAAGATATAAATAAAAATAAGATGTATAGTGATGAAAGTGTTGCAAAACTTGAAGAAATAATAAAAGGTATTGTGGAGATGAATAAGTAGATTTTATTAGCTAAACTTCATATAAAAGAAATTTTGAAATAATTTTTATAGTAAGTATAATCTATTTTGCATATTTTATAAATATTAAAATGATATGAAAACTGTAGAAGTAGAAATACCAAAAGAGTTTGAGAAAGCTTTTAATGAAAAAAGAGTAGGGTATTTAAGTTTTTTAAAAACACTAAATGATTTAGAAGAAAATAAATGGACTGATTATAAACTTGAAGAACCTTTAGAGATAACTAAATTTTCTAAAATTTTAAAAAAGGAGTTTTATGGTAAGTAAATGGTTAAAAATAGTAAATAAATCTATTTATAGAGATCAAATATATGATAGTGTTATAAAAATAAAAAATTGAAACTGGGAATCTTTAGATATAAAAAGGATTTGATGAAAAAAATGATACTATAGATGCAGAATATGAAAAATAAGGATTATATTTTTTGAAAAAGATTGAAATTATTTTGTTGATGAAGTTTGATATAGAGGAGATATTTATTAAATGATTATTATGAAAATAGAATATGATAATTTGTCAGATGCTATGTATAGATTTTTTGATAAAAAAATAGTAAAAACAGTAGAATTATGAGATGCTATTACTGATTTTGATATTGATTGAAACATAGTTTGAATTGAAATGATTTGAGTTAAAGCTCATTTTGAAAAAAATAATATCTTTATTGCTTCCAAAGATGAAAAATTAGAAATAGCTTTAAATTAAAAACTTTGCTTGAAATGAATAAATAAACTTTAATATTTAAAAACTTTTTTATGAGAATATTTGCTATGATTGTTAACTATATTTTTGTATGACTTGCTGTTTTGGCATGTGTTTCACTTATACAAGAATATAGTACTGATGTGTTATTGGGATCTATGTTATTTTTTATAATAACTATTCCAAATCTAATATATTTACACATGAATAAACCTATTGATTCAGAAAAAGAATCTCTTAAAAAAGAAATTAATGATTTAAAATCAAAACTAGAAAAATAATTAATATAAAAAAATATGTCAAATGGTAAGGAAATAAAAAGAAAAATAAGTTCTATAAAAAACACTTGAAAAATAACAAAGGCTATGGAACTTATTTCTACTGTAAAAATGAAAAAAGCCCAAGATTTAGCGGTTTCAAAAAGAAAATTTGTTTTGGAAATTTTGAAAGTTTTTACTAGAATAGAACCATTTTTAAATGATATGGTATTTTTTAATAAACCAAAGTCTAAAAAAACTTTAGCAGTTGTTATAACTTCTAATAAATGACTTTGCTGAGGATATAATATAAATGTTTTTAAAGAGGTTAACAATTATTCTAAAAATTCTACAAATGATATAGATTATATTACTTTGGGTAAAAAAGCATCTTATTTTGTTGCTAGAACTTGAAATAACTTGCTTGCTGATTTTTCTAGTACTTTTACAGATAATATAGAATCACCTTTTTCTAGAAATATATCTAGAATGATAATAGATGAATTTTTGACCCAAAAATATGAAAATGTAGTCATTTTCTACAACCGTTTTGTAAATACTATAACCCAAAAACCTGTTGCAAGAGAGTTTCTTTGTCTTGATGCTGAAAAAATAAAAGAGTATCTCTTATCAATAGTAAAGGATCATTATGATTTAGAAAAAGAATTATCTTCACAAAATATTTCTAACTATGAAGTTGAACCAAGTATTGAAGACTTAGCCGAAAATATTATTCCAATGATTCTTGATATGATGTTTTTTGATATTTTACTTGAAGCAAAGGCTTCTGAACATAGTTCTAGGATGATTGCTATGAAAAATGCTAAAGATAATGCCAAAAAAATAGCTGATGAATTAACTTTAGTTTATAATAAGGCTAGGCAAGCTGCGATTACAAGAGAGGTATCTGAAATAACAGCTGGAGTTGAATCTATGAAAGAGTAGATATTTTCTCTTATATCTTGGTACTTTACAATTTAAACTTTTATAATCTAGTTTTTAAACTATGAAACTACCAGTTTTTATTAAAATTGTTACAAATGTTACATTTTACATAATATATGTTCTATTTGTAACACTAATAATTAGTTTTGCTCTTCCTTTAGTTTTTGGTATTTTTATTGAGAATGGTAGTAAGCAGTCTAGTTTAATACAATTTATTATAGCCGTAGCAGTTTTATTTATTAGTGTTGTTTATAGAAAATATTTTTATATTTGTATCAACGTGGATGAAAATAAAATAGAAAAAAAAGTTGAAAGTGATATAATAGAAAGGCAAAATAAAGACTTTGAAAAATTAGGTAATGATTGATTAGATATTCTTATAGCAAAAGAAAAATAAATTTTAAAATTAATGTATGGAGGACTTTAATTATACTTTTGATAAAAATAATCTTAATTATGCTAATTTTGAAGATAGGGAATTTGCGGTTAAGTTTTATTTTAAAAATTGTTGTTTAGAAAAATTTTTAGCGAATATAAAAAGAGATTATCCCGAAAATGTTAAAATATTTTTAAGTCATACAACATGGGATGATAATGATGATATAGATAATAATTTAAAAAGAATAGCAAAATATTTTATAAGTGTTTGATTAGAAGTTATTCTTGATAAGTTTAATGCTCCAGATGATTTAAATAAATTTATGCAATATGAAATATCATCATCTAATAAATGAGTTTTAGTGTGAACTCCAAATTTAAAAACAAAAATAGATAAAAATTTAGAAGAAAATACTATAAAGAGTAAGCAAGAAAATATTACTAAAGAATATAAGCTCTACAAATTAAAAATAAAAGAGAATTGAGAAGATTGGGTATTACCAATACTTATAAAATGAAAAAGAAAACAGTCATTTCCTTTTGAATTTTTAGAAAATTTTTGACACTTACTTGTTCATAAATTTACAAATAAAGATTGAGAATTTGATGAAACTCAAATTTTTGAGAAAATCCCAAAATTAATTAAAAAAATATTAGAAATAAAAGATGACAATGAAAAATATTTAATTGATTTTAACTCTTATAGTAAAGAAGTAAATAATATTTCAAATTTGAAAGTTAGTGAAATAGAATTCTTTTTTGAAAAAATTATTAAAAATAAAAATTTATTAAATATAGATAGCCTGATAAATTGAATTGATCTTGATTTTATTCTTGAAAATTCAGAAGTTAGATGAACTCAAGAAGAAAGATATTTATCTGAAATAAAGTATTTTTCTTGAAGAGTGAAAGAAATATTGTTTTTGAATAATATTTTATTCCCAAATATATGAAATAAAACATGAGTAACAGTCATAAATTGAAAATGAGGAATATGAAAGTCAGCTATAGCTAAACAATTTGCAAGTATTAATCAAGATAACCATACATTTAATTTTATCATAAATTGTAGTGATAAGACACAAATGAAAATTAGTTATGATGAGTTATCAAAGAGATTAGGTATATCAATATATGAAAAATCTTTAGAGGATTTAATCCTAGAAGTGAAAGAAAAATTGTCAAAGCAAAATAATTATTGATGGCTCTTAATATTTGATAATGTAATAAAACAGGAAGATGTATCAAGTTGTATTCCGCTATTTTGATGAAGTGTTATAATCACAACCCAAGATACTAATTGGGAATTATGAGATTACAATATTCAAAATTTAGATATACTTACAAAATGAGAATGATTTGAGTTAGTTTCTAAGATATTATGAACTTTTGGAGAAAATATAGATGAAAATGAAAAAACTGATATACAAAAATTAGTTAAAAGACTTTGAAAACATCCTCTAGCACTAAAAAATGCATCTTTTTATATAAAAAATACAGGTAGATCAGTTAAATACTATCTTAGTTTACTTGATAGGGGTTTTCCTAGTCTTATGAAACTAAACATAAAATTATTTGATTATGAGAAAACTATATATGAAAGTTTGAGTATTTCTTTAGAAAATATCCAAGATCCATTTTTAAAAGAGTTTTTTTATTTTATGTCTTTTTTAGATGAGACTAATTTGCCACTTGATTTTATAAAACAAATATCTGAAATATATCCAATTAGTATTACAGATGAGATAGAAAAAGAATTATACTTTAATGATTGTTTGAGTTATTGATATAAATATTCTATAATAGAAAAAAATGAAAAAACAGATGATCCTCATATTCATAGATTACAAAATGAAATAATCAATATTTCAATTCCGTGAGATAGTAAGTATTATATAGAACTTCTTGTAAAATATATGAAAAGTTATTGTGAATACGATACAAATAATCCAAATGAGAAAGACACAATGAAAGATATGAATTCCCATATTTTTAAAATTTCTTCTTTTATATTTGATGAGTTTGTGACTAATGGTTATAAGAAGGTAGAAAATATAGACAAACAAATTGAATTAGATACAATAGAATTATTAAAAAGATCGAGTGATTATTCAAGAAGTATTGCTAATAATTTTAGTAAAAGTATAGACATAAATACTCGTTTAATTTCTTACTGTAAAAATATGGATCAAAATAGTACTGTAGAGCAAATAGAAAACTATTATAATCTCTGAAAGACCTTTATAGAAAAATGAGATTATAATAAAGCAAAAAAAGAGATAAATAATTGAATAGATATCTCCAAAGAGCTAAAAAATGAGATTGAAGAAGCTAAAGGTTATGTGTTTTTGATAAGATGTTATGAATTTTTATGAAATTATAATGAATGAATAAAGTTTTTTGAAAAAGCTAAAAGCTTGTTTGATAAAAATTCAATTAAGGATAGTTTAGATGTTGCTTTGATGTGGAATAATGCTTGAAATATAAATTATCAAATTTGACATTATGATGATTATTTATTATTTCATAAAAAAGCATTAAAAATTAGATTAAGTGATTCATGAGATAATAATATAATAATTTCTGATAACTATAATAGTATTTGATTCGCATATTATTGCTTATGAAATTATAAACAGTCATTGAAATATCATAATAAATCACTCAAAATAAAAGTAGCTTTATTTTGAGAATATCATACTATTACTGCATTAAGTTATAACAATATTTGAGTAACTTATGAATACATTTGAGATTATGAAAAATCTTTATATTATGCAAAAAAAGTATTGAAGATTCGTAGAAAAAAATTATGAGAAAATCATATTCTCACAGCATTAAGTTATAATAATATTTGAGTATCATACCAATTTCAATGAAATTATGAAAAAGCTTTGGAATATCATAATAATTCTTTAGAAATAAGAAAAAATATATCAACTATTAATACAGATATTGCAATGAGCTATACCAATATTTGATATGTATTTATAAAACAAAAAAAATATAAAGAAGCTAGGGAGCAACTTAGTAAATCAATAAATGTATTTGAGAAAAATACTATTAAAGATTCCATTTTTCTTTGAGATGCTTATATGTATCTATGAGAATTAGACTTTGAAGAACAAAACTATAAAGATTCAGAAGCAAATATATTTGAGGCACTGGAAATTTATGAAAAAACTTCAAGAAAAAAAGAATTGAAAGAATGTTATATTTTACTTATAAAAATTTACAAAAAAACTTGAGAGCAAGAGAAAGTAGAAGAGTTTGAATATAAATTAGAAAATTTAGAAACCAAAAACTAAAAATTAATATTGAATATTTTTTTAAATCTATATAATCTTTACCTGTAACAATGTTTCTTAAATAATTAAAATTATGCACAAAGGTAAAATTATTAAAATAGTTTGAGTGGTTATTGATGTTAAATTTGAAGAAGGTTATGTACCTTCTATATATGAAGCACTAGAAGTTACTTGAATTGAAAATAAAGTTGTACTTGAAGTACAACAACAACTAGGTGATTGAGTTGTTAGAACTATAGCCATGAATCCTGTTGATTCTTTGCAAAGAGATACAGAAGTTATTTCTCTAGATTGACCTATTAGCGTTCCAGTATGACAAGAGGTGCTAGGAAGAATGTTCAATGTTTTATGAGACCCCATAGATGATAAACCATATCCTAAAACTAAAACAAAAAATCCTATCCATAGAGAGTCGCCTGCTTTTGCTGATTTAACCACAAAAGCAGAAGTTTTTGAGACTGGTATTAAGGTAGTTGATCTTATAGCACCTATGCTTAAATGAGGTAAAGTATGACTTTTTGGTTGAGCATGAGTTGGTAAAACTGTTATAATGCAAGAACTTATTCACAATATTGCTAGTGGACATGGTGGTTATTCAGTAGTTGCTTGAGTTTGAGAAAGAACAAGAGAATGAAATGATTTGTATCATGAGATGAAAGAATCTTGAGTAATAGATAAAACTGCTATGGTTTTTGGACAAATGAATGAAGCACCAGGACCTAGAGCTAGAGTTGCTCTTACAGGTTTAGCTATGGCTGAACACTTTAGAGATGTTGAAAAAAGAGATGTACTTCTTTTTGTTGATAATATATTTAGATTTACACAAGCTTGATCTGAGATTTCTGCACTTTTAGGTAGAATACCTTCGGCTGTTTGATATCAACCAACTCTAGCTACTGATATGGGAGCTCTTCAAGAAAGAATTACTTCTACTGTTGACGGGTCTATTACCTCAGTTCAGGCTGTTTATGTTCCAGCTGATGATCTTACAGATCCTGCTCCTGCTACTACTTTTGCTCATCTTGATTCTACCATAGTTCTTAATAGATCTATTGCTGAGCTTGGGATTTATCCAGCTGTTGATCCTCTTGATAGCACTTCTACGGTTTTAGATGCATCTATTGTTTGAGAACAACATTATAATGTTGCTGTTGGAGTTCAAGAAACTTTACAAAAATATAAAGAATTGCAAGATATAATTGCTATTTTGGGTATGGATGAGCTTTCTGAAGAGGATAAACTAACTGTTTCTAGAGCAAGAAGAGTTCAAAAATTTTTATCTCAACCTTTCTTTGTAGCAGAACAATTTACTGGAACTCCTTGAGTTTATGCTAAAGCTCAAGATACTGTTTTGTGATTTAAAAAGATTCTTGACTGAGAGCTTGATCATATTCCAGAATGATTTTTTATGTATAAATCTTGAATAGATGATGTTATTAAGTCTTATGAAGAGAGTAAATAATTTTAAATGATTGATTTTAGGCTGTAATTAAATAAAAAATATGAAATTAACTATACTTTCGTTTGATGGAAAAAAAATAGAAAATGAAAATGTTGTTTCTGTAACAATGATGACTAAATCATGAGAAATAACAGTTTTAGATAAGCATGAGCCTCTTTTAACTAGTATAAAACCTAGTACTATGTACTATGTTTATACAGATGAAAACAACATGAAACAAAGAGATGATGTAGCTATTTGAAATTGAGTTTGTGAAGTTTCAAATAGTAATATAAAAGTTATGGTAGATATGCTGGTTGATATAGAAGATTTAGATGTTGAACATTTGGAAAGAGCTAGGCTTGATGCCCAAAAAAGAGTTAATGAACTAAAAAACTCTAAAGATAAACTTGATATGGAAAAATTTATTGAGGCAGAAGATGCTTTACTGAAATCTATTGCTTGACTTAAATTGTACGAAATAAAAAAATAATTCTAAAAATTTTAGAATTATTTTTTTATACTTTTTCAAATATTATTGTCAATAGTTTTTCTTTTTCCTTTTATTGATTTTTAAGAAGTAATAGTTATACTCCCCATATGTTTTGTTCTAATTATATTATTTGTTAAAAAAAGGTGTTATGAATAATAAATTTAAAATAACCACTTGATTTACTTTAGTAGAATTGATAGTAGTGGTAACAATTTTATCAATATTATCAACAATCTGATTTGTAAGCTATAGTTCATATTTGGCTTGAGTAAGAGACACAAATAGAATAAGTCAATTAAAAGCAATATGAGATGCTCTACATTTGTATGAGACAAAAAAATCTCTACCCCTACCTGACGAAAAAAGGATAGATATTAAGTATTGAGCAAACAAAATAGCAACACAATGATATATATGAAAAAGTGTAATAGAAACTATATGATATACATCAGAAGGCTTAGATCCAAAAGATAAAACCTATTTTTCTTATTATTTAACAAAAAATAGAAAGTATTTTCAACTATTGGCTTTTTTGGAAGAGGAATCTGAAATTACTTCATCTAAATTTAATAATTCATCTAATACTAAATCTCTCTTGTTAGGAGAAAGATTAGTACATGCAGTAGTAGATTATGAGAATAGATACCCTTATGTAGAATGAAAAAAATTATGAATATTGTTGACTGATAAAAATGAACCAGTTCAAGAAATACATACAGGTTCTTTAGATATATCCAATGTATCAAAAACATATAAATCTTATTTAAAGTATGATGAATTTATAAAATGAACCTGAGACGTATTTAAGGATTTGTGAAAAATAGCTAAGGTATGATGAAGAGGTTATAGTGTTAGTGGTTCTACTTTGGCATATAAAAATTTGGATTGAGATTCTTCTTGATTATGAGATGACAAAAGTTGTAAGGGTTTGCTGCAAGGCTGAACAAATACTAGCTGAGAATACCAAATAAATCCTGATGGTTCTAATCCTTTTAAAGTATATTGTGATCAGACTACTGATTGAGGATGATGGACCAGAATATATCATCATACTTCTTTGAATGACTATAAATTTATTGGTAATCTAAAAAATCCTAGTTATGGTTTAGCTAGTTGAAATTTTTCAAAAGCTATTAATAATTTACCCCTAACGGAAATATTATTAAAATATTGAAATTGATGATCTTATCATAAATGGTCACATACTGAAAATTCTTTCATTTCTATGTATAGTAGTCATCCAAATTGGGCTAGTGCTTATTGACATAGTAATACTGCTTATAAATCACATAAAGTAATAAACTGAAATCCTAAACTACAAATTCTTTTGAGTGATAATGAATGATCTAGCTCTCAGGATCTTTGTTGATTTTATTATTGAACAACTTATTGATCTTATTGACAAAATAATGGTAATTGGACTTGAGGAGGTAATCCTCAATGTTTATTTTGAGAACCAAGCGGTAAAAGTAATGCGGATTCTAATGTATCTTTATTTATTCGTTAATGTTTTAAAAAAGCTCTTTAAAAGAGCTTTTTTGAATATCTATTTAAAAAACTCAGTCAAATCTGGAACTATTTGCTTTTTCCTTGAAAGCCTGCTTTTTAGATCAGCTAGATTATTTTCTACTTTGCACTTAAATACTTCTTCAAGTGTTTTTGTATCATCTCAATCTAAAACTACAGTAGTGTTTTTTTCTCCAATAATATCTACTATAGAAAGCATTATAAAATCAAGACCATCATTATTTTTTATTTTTTGTAATCACTCTAGTATTTCTTGTTTTCTACCAATTCAATACCCGGGATTTGTAGTTTCTAGAGTACCAACTCAGGCTTTTGTTCAGTTTAAATCAAACTCTTTATAATCATATTTTATTAATTTCTCTATTGGCATATCTCAAAGATCAGATTTTGCGTTGAACATAGGCATAGCAAAATCTTCAAGGTTTTTTATTCAAGCTATTTTTTTTAGATCTTCTGCTATTTCTATATCTTGCTTGGTTGTTGTAGCTGATCTAAAAAGTAAACTATCTGATATTATACAAGCAAGCATCATAGTTCATATTTCTTGGCTTATTTCAAAAGAATTTTGTTTGTACATTTTGTATAAAATAGAAGCCGTGGAACAAATAGGTTCTATCATAATATTTAATGGATTACTGCTTTCAAAATTTATTTTATGATGATCTATGATCCACTCAACATTTAATTCTCATATATTATCTAAAGTTTGAAATTCTTCGTTGTGATCTACTAAACATATATTTGTGTTTTTTGGAAAACTTGTTTTTATTTCGGGTATTTTTATATTCAATTTTTGCAAAACAAAACTAGTCTCTTTATTTAGTTCTCACTGAATGAATGGTGTTGCTTTTTTGTATCATTTTTTTTCTAAAAAATCACAAGCTATTATAGCTGATAATACGCAATCTGTATCTGGAACTTTATGTCATACAACTTTAATTTCTCTCATGTTTGTTAATTAATTTATAAATTTGTTTAATTATATAAAAAAAATTGTTTTTTCAAATTATAGTTGCTAGGAGTTACTTTTATTTTTTTCTAAACGCTTCTTTTGCATTTGTGTTTTTTATTTGAATAATTTTGACTTTCCTTTCTTTTTTACTTTTACGTATTTCTTTATATATTTCACTATCATAAAAATTAAATTTTTTTAAATCTTGTGTTTTGTTTGCATAAAATACTGTTTTTATTCAAGCCCAGTATATTGCAGATAAACACATTGAGCAAGGTTCGGAACTAGTATACATTATGCAATTTTTCAATATACTTGTGTCTAAATTTTTGCAGGCATTCCTAATTGCTATTATTTCAGCATGAGCTGTTGGGTCTTTTAGGACGATTATTTTGTTAATTCATATAGAAATAATTTTATCATTTTTAGTTATTATAGCTCAGAAAGGACCATAACTGTTTTCGATAGATATCTTAATTGCAATTTTCATAAATTTAATATCTTTTTTTCTCATTATTATATTTTTGTATTATAATAATCAATTTTACACATTAGTTAATATTTGTAAATTTTTTTAATTCTTAGTTGAAAATATGGTTTTTATGTGTATATTGTTTTTATTCTAAAAATAAAAAAATATTTGTAAACTATGCTAAAATCATCAAAACAAAAATCCACTGAAAGAATTATAACACCAAAAGAGAAAAAAATTGATAAAACCCAAAGTTTTAGCAATATTTTAAGACCCTTAAAATTAGAAGACTATGTTGGTCAGGAATTAATAAAGAAACATTTATCCGTTTCTATAGCATCAAGTAAAATTAGAAATGAAAGTTTAGACCATATACTTTTTTACTGACCACCTTGACTTTGAAAAACTACCATATCAAATATTATATCTCATGAGATGTGAACAAACCTAAAATCAACAAGCGGACCAGCTATAGAAAAACAATCAGATTTAGTAAGTATTTTATCCAATATAGAAGATGGAGATATATTATTTATAGATGAAATACATAGATTAAGACCACAAGTTGAAGAAATACTTTATACCGCTATGGAGGATTTTGTAATTGATATAATGGTAGGATCTTGAACATGAGCGCAAAGTGTCAAAATGCCCTTAAAACAATTTACTCTTGTTTGAGCAACAACTAGACTATCAGCTATATCAAGTCCACTAAGAGATAGATTTTGAAACATATTAAAACTAGATTTTTATTCACAAGATGATTTAGCTTTGATTATAAAAAACAATGCAAAAAAATTAAAAATTAATTTTTGTGAAAAAACCTTAGATATTGTAGCAAAAAAATCAAGATGAACTCCAAGAATAGCAAACAGACTCTTGAAAATACTCAGAGACTATAGTGCTATTTGAAAAAATATAAGTGATGAAAAAAGCCTAAATAAAATTTTTAGTGATATTTGAATTGACGAACTAGGACTTGATTATTTAGATAGAAAATATCTAGAAACTATTTATAATAAGTTTGGAAACAAAGCTGTAGGTTTGAACACTCTATCTTCAGCAATTTGAGAAGAAGAAGCAACACTTGAAGATGTAGTAGAACCATACTTATTGCAAATAGGTTTTATTGAAAGAACACCAAGATGAAGAATTATTACTTTAAATTGAATTAATCATTTACTAAAAAAATAAATAATTTTTAATAATAAATAAATATTTTTAACGATTTTTTTCACAATTTCAACAATTAATTACACTTTCTAGTGCTCAAAAAATTTTATAAAAATATTTATTTATTATTTTTTCTCATAATTTTCTACAATTAATTACCTTTCTAGTATTTTAAATTTTATAAAATATTTATTATATGTCTATTTGGCAAACAAAATCTTGGCAAGAAATGCTAAAAAAATCTGGGCAGGTTTCTAGTTTTTTTGAGGTATGAGAAATATTTGTTGAAAAAAGAAAACTAAGTTTATGAGAATACGGTTTATTTATTTTATGAGTATCCAAAAATCAGTTTAGTAAAGACTTAATTTTAGAACTAAAAAAAATTTGTAAAATAGAAAATTGTTTATTTATTCAAATAGAAATACTAGATTATGAAAATATAGAAAGTATGGAAAATTTAAAATCCTTAATAAATTTTAGAGAAACACACATTCTTTTCAATAAATGATATTATAAAAAATTTATTACTGCTTATAGCGCTTTAATAAACTTAGAAAAATCTGAAAAAGAAATTTTGGAAGATATGAAACCTAAATGAAGATATAATATAAAATTGGCACAAAAAAAGTGAATTGAAGTTAGCGTAGTAGAAAAAACTGATGAAAATATAAAATTTTATTATGAATTGATGTGTGAAACTACAACTCGTGACAATTTTTCTTGAAACAATTTTAATTATTATAAGATTTTTTTAAAATCTTTAAATAACTCAAAACTTATCCTAGCAAAAAAAGGCTGAGTAGTTATAGCGGGATGAATTTTTATTTTTGATGATGATGTTTCAATATATTACTATTGAGCTAGTACAAGTAAAAAGGAATATAGAAATATGATGGCTCCATATCTAGTTCAATGGGAAGCTATTAAGTATGCTAAAAATATCTGATCTAAAATTTATGATTTTTTATGAGTTTCTTCTCCTGGAAACTCAAATGATTCATTATCTTGAGTTACTAATTTTAAGAAAAAATTGAGCTGAAATATAAAACAGGTAAGCACAAGCTATATATTTATAAATAAAAAAATTAAATATTTTGTTATAAATATTTTAAGAAGTTTAAAAAACTAAAATATTTTGCACAAGATTACTTTTTTTATATAATATTTTTAAGGATTTTATAATTTTAAATTCAAATTATGTTTGATAAAGCTTTAGTAGGTATGTGAATACTCCTAGGTTCGGTTCTAATAATTGAAAATATGGTAAGTTGATTATTTTGATACTTGTTTTTGGATACAAGCGCCAATAACTGACTTGTTATATTTGTATCAATACTTATTTGAATGGGTATGTGATTTTGAATTAAATGACTTTTATCAAGTAAAAAAGATCCAGAAGAAGAAGATTATGACTTTTAATAATTTATATTGTTAAACTTTTTGATTTAAATAATTTGTTGTATTTGTTAAAATTTTAATTTAATAGTAAAAAAATCTAGAGCAATTTTGCTCTAGATTTTTTATTTATATAATCTTTAATTATGCTCATGCAAAAAGTGAAGTAAGAACAAAGTTTACAATCGAACTTGCAATAAATATCACTAATAATCAAACAACAGCTTGTATAACTATAGTTTTTCATTTTTTTGTTTTTTCTTCATCTCAAGCTGCAGTTAATATTTGGAAACCAGCCCATAATATTACTATTACAGCTATGATATAAAGAAGAGTTGAAATAGTAGCTACCCAATTTTGTATAACTGTAACTGCATCATTTTCAGAACCTTTTAATCTAGAATCTATAGTTCTTCAATCAGCAGTAATAGCGGCATTAGCAGTATTTAGAGCTATTAATGATAATCAAGCAGCTGCGTATATACTATTTTTAATTGTGTTTTTCATAATTAAAATTTTATAATAAGTAAATAAAACCAGCTTATTATAAATCAAAATATATTAAAATGCAAATTTTTTCTTTAAAAAATTGGTCTTTTGTATATAATTTATTAAAAATTAAACAAAATACATATTTAAAATGGTAAATAGATTAGAATATATCAAAAAATTAAGAGAATTTTGACTTCAAAACGAAATTCCAAATATAACAGATAACAATGCTATGTTTTTAAGAAATTTGATAAAAATACAAAAAACAAAAAATATGCTAGAAATTGGCTCAGCAAATTGATTTTCGGCTATACAATTTTGAATTGAGTTAGAAAAATTATGAGCTAAACTAACAACTATAGAATTTAGTGAACCAAGTCAAAAACAAACATTGGAAAATCTTGCAGCAACATGACTTGAAAATACAGTAAACTCTATTAGAGCAAATGCTTTGTATGAAATACCTAAACTTAAAGAGTTTTATGATTTTGTTTTTATAGATGCAATGAAAAGACGAACAAAAGATTTTTTTGATTTAGTATATGATAAAGTTAAGTTAGGATGAATAATAGTTGTTGATGATGTAATAAAATTTAGAGATAAAATGTGAGATTTTTGGGATTATCTAAATAAAAATAATCTTGAATATAGTTTAATCCCAATTGATGGGGATGATGGTATTTTGCTTATGATAAAAAGTAGAGATAAGCTAGTTTTTAGATTAAATAAAGACTACTAAATTTTTAAAATAAAAAACGATGAAACAATTTAAAATATGAGAAAATGATTCTAAGCAAAGACTTGATAAATTTTTAAAAAAACTTTTTCCAAGAGCAACAAGAAGTCTTATCTATAAGTTTAATAGAAAAGATAAAATAAAAATTAGATTTGATTGATCACAAGGTAAATTTAAGAAAAGAGATAATGAATATAAACTTCAAGTTTGAGATGATATAAAAATTTATATAAGTGATAAAGATTTTGTAGAGCTATCAAAACCAGAAAAAGAACCTATAGATACTAAGAATAAATTTGATAAGTTTAATAAAAAAGATGTAGTCTTTGAGGATAATGATTTGCTTATAATAAACAAAAATCCCTGAATAAATGTTCACCCTTGAGACCATAAAACTAAACAAAGCAATGTTATCTTTCAAGTTCAGGACTATTTATGAGATAAATTAAATAGCCTTACTTTTAAGCCAAGTTTAATTCATAGAATAGATAGAGATACATCTGGTATTTTGATGATATGAAAAACAAAAAATATATTAACTAAATTAGTTTCTAGTTTTAAAAATCATAAAAAAATTAAAAAAACTTATTATGCTATTGTTTTGTGAAAACTTTCTAGAAAAAAAGCTAGCATAAAAAAAAGTCTTTTAAGAATAGAAAATGCTAAAAATGAAAATAAAGTTCAAGTTTCAGATAAAGGACAAACAGCAATTACACATTATAAAAGCTTAAAAGAACATATACTTCAAACTAGCCAGTGAGTACAAATTTTAACAGAAATTGAAGTTGAAATAGAAACTTGAAGAATGCATCAAATAAGAGTTCACATGGCAAGTATATGAAATCCTATAATTTGAGATAAAACCTATTGAGATAAAAAATTAAATAGTTTCTTTGAAAGAAATTATTGACTCAAAAGACATGCTTTACATGCTTGGAAAATAGAATTTTTTCATTATAATAAAAACAAAACTATGAAATTTGAAGCTAGAATAAAAGATGATTTGATATATTTTATAAAAAAAATAAAAATATAGTTAATTAATCTTGCAAAATAAAAAATATTGTTAAAATGCAACTCAGGTGCATTTTATTTTTTAAATTTAAACCTATGAAAAAATTATTTTTGTTTTTGGTGTTAGTTTTTGTTTTATTTTCTTGTAATAGTAACTATAATAATCAGGAAAAAGTTTCTATGGATTCAAAGCAAAAACTTGAAAAAATACAAA
Source organism: uncultured bacterium (assembly GCA_963922865.1). Lineage (GTDB taxonomy): Bacteria > Patescibacteriota > Gracilibacteria > BD1-5 > UBA6164 > CAWUJK01. Next base: position 19,667 of record CAWUJK010000005.1, read on the forward strand.
TTATTACTTCTATAGTTCCTCTAGCTTCTATTTCTAACTATATTGGTTGAGATTTTGTTGAAGCTAAATCTTTAATGCCTGCTGGTATTAGTCCACATTCTTTTGATTTAAAACCAAGCCAAATTGTAGATATAGAAAAATCAAGTTTAATTGTTTATTTAGATATTGATCATATTGATTGATTTATAAATAAAGCTATTGATTGAAAAGCTAATGTAGTTGCAGTTAAAAAAGGTATAGAGTTATTAGATTCTATTGGTGATGAACATCATGAAGATGAACATCATGAAGACGGGCATCATGAAGAATGACACTCTATTGATCCACATATTTGGTGAAATTCTCAAAATGCTTATTTAATTGCAAGCACTATTTTGAATGAATTAGTTAAAATATCTCCAGAAAATAAAGATTATTTCAATTCAAATCTAAAATTATTTAAATCTGAGTTAGATAAAATAAAAAATGATTTTGAACAAAAGGTAAAATGAAAAACTCAAGCTGATTTTATTATTTTTCATGATGCTTATAATTATTTATTCTCAGAATTAAATCTAGATAATTCTAAAAAACATATTTTTAGAAAAAATGTTTTGAATAATCCAAATTCAAATGAAATGAAAAAACTGATAGATGAAATAAAAAATTTAAAAATAAAACTAATTTTTAGAGAACCTCAGTTTGATTCAAATAGCTTGAAAAAAGTTGCTTTTGATTATGATTTATCTATATTTGTATTAGATCCTCTTTGAAATGATGAATCTAAATATTGATATATCAAAAATTATAAAGATAATCTAAAAAGTTTAGAAAAAATATATGAATAAAGAAATATTAAAATTAAAAGGTATTTGTCTATCTTATGATAATTGAAAAACTTATGTTTTAAAAAACATAAGTTTTTCAGTCTTTTCTTGAGAAATACTTAGTATAATTTGATTAAATTGAAGTTGAAAATCAAGCTTGTTAAAGATAATATCTGGTATAAAGAATCAAAACTCTGGTCAAATAATTAAAAATTATAAAAATTTGTCTTATGTTCCTCAGAAAGTTAATATAGAAAATTCCTTTCCTATATTGGTTTATGAGTTTATTAGAATTTATAATGAAAAATCTTTATTTAAAGATATAGAATTATTGTTTGAAAAATTTAACTCTAAAGATTTGATAAATAAAAGGGTAGATAAATTAAGCTGATGAGAGTTACAAAAAGTTCTTATAATTTCATCTTTGCTAAGTAATCCAGACCTAATTTTGCTTGATGAACCAACTGCTGGTATAGATTTGGTTTGAGAAGAAATTTTCTATGAGATTATAAAAGAAGTAAAAGAGTTTTTCCCAAAAATTTCTATAATACTTGTTTCTCATAATATAAATCTTGTTTATAAAAATTCAGATAAAGTTATTTGTCTTCATGAAAATAATTTTTGTTGTCACTGAACTCCTTCTCAAGTTTGATCTAATCAGGAAGTAAAAAATATATTTTCTAAATATACACTTCCTTATGAGCATAAACCTCATTCTTATAAAGAACATGAAAACTGTGAAACTTGTAAATAATTATATATAAAATAATAAAAAATGTTAGAAATACTACAATATCCATTTTTCCAGAAAGCAATATTGGGTTGAATTTTAATATCCTTGATATCATCTATATTAGGAGTTTTTATTGTTATGAGAAAGGAAGCAAATATTACTCATTCTATATCTAATTTCTTATTTTTATGAGTTGCTATTTCTTTGCTGTTTAGTTGAAATTATTACTTATTTGCATTCTTGTTTTGAATTATCTGAAGTTTTTTAATCTTTTTTATAGAAAAAACTAAATTTATTACAAAAGAATCAACAAAAGAAATAATATCACAAACCGGAATAGCTGGATGAATTTTTATCACTTGATTTCTTTGAAATTTGACTTTAGATATAAATAATTTTTTATTTTGATCTATATTGTTTGTAAATGAATTAGATTTATTTTTACTTAGTATTTTATTGATAATTTTATATATATTTTTCTTTATGTTTTGAAGAAAATTTTTAAGTATAATAATTAATGAGGATTTAGCTAAATCTAATTGAATAAGAGTAAATTTATATAATTTATTTTTTCTTGTATTTTTATCTATTTTTATAGCTATAAGTATAAAAATATTTTGAATACTTCTTATTTGAGCTTTTTTAATTATTCCAGCTAACATATCAAAAATAATTTCCCCAAATTTGAAATTTTCTTTTATATTTTCAAGTATCATTTCAATTTTTAGTATAATTGTTGGTTTATTTTTATCTTATTTATTAAATACTTCTAGCGGAGCAACAATAGTTTTAATTTTGATTATATTTTTTATATTTAGTCTTATTTTTAAAAAAAATTAACTATATTAATATTATGAATAATAAACAAAAAATACTTGATTTGATTTCTATTAGTAAGTGCCCATTATCAGCTAAAGATATACTTGAAAGTATTTCTTGAATTGATAAAACAACGGTTTATAGAAATTTAGAAAAATTGCTTAGTTGAGAAAAACTAATAGAAGATTTTTCTATCTCTTGAGAAAAACTTTATTCACTAAAAGAAAACCACCATCATCATTTTGTGTGTGATATATGTAAAAAAACAGAAAATATCTGATGCTTTTTAGATATTGAAATTGATAAACTCCAAAATAAGTTTAATTTTAAAGTTAAAAATCATGTTTTAGTTTTAAGTTGAATTTGTAAGGATTGTATATAGAAATCAATAAATTTTTTATTTAATTTAAATATTTTGAGAAAGTAATAGTTATTTTTAGATACATTTTTATTATTATATTAATAAACTTTTTATTTCTAAAATGTTTGTAGCTTTGGTATTTATGTTTTTTCTTTCTAGATTTATTATGTTCCATCATTCATCTTTTGGAAAAGAATCTTCTTCTTTGTTAAGGTTTTTTAGTTCTTGTTTTGTATAATTTATCATAAATTTTTTTCAGCTCCTATCCTCGTTTGCTTCTAAAATTTCTTCTATTGTAGAATTTATATATATTAAATTTGCTGCTAGTTCTTCTTTTTTGAGTATTTCATAAACATATGTTCTAGTATCTATTGAACTTAAAAGGGAACTTATAACTATATGTTTTTTGGTTTTTTTTCTTAGTCTTATAGCTTTTTTGATATTTATTATACAAACAACTTTATTTATATATTGCTCAAATATTCATGATTCTTGCATCTTTGAGATTATTTCTTTAGGGTTATTAGTGTTTTTGATTGCATCTTTTATTTTTTTTGGTATTTGATTTGCAATATATTTTATAAGCTTATTTTTATCTTGTATTAATTCATTTATTGTTTCATCACTATCAATGTGTATACAAGATCAATACTGCTGAAGTTTATTTGCTAGAGTTGTCTTTCATGATCATGGTAATCATCAAATATAATATATTTGTTTTTTATTCACTTTATATTCATAGAAAATAATAATATTATTATAAGTAATCTTGTTTAAAAGTCAATATTATGTTTTAAAATTTAAATAAAAGAAATAACTTTTGTTTTTAATCATTATAGTATTTTAGTAGTATAGATTATTTATAAAATCTATTTTTGCCTATAAACTGTAAATGTATATACTTAATTAGAAGCTTTAATTTTATGTTAACAAAACTATACAATGAAATACATATTATCAACTATAGCTTGAGTTGAATCCATTGCTAAAAAAGAAGTAGAAAAACAATGATGAAAAATAATAAATGTTCGTGATAGAATGGTAGAATTTGAATGAGAGTCTAGTAATATGATTAGGTTAAACCTTTGGTCTAGAGTATGAAATAAGGTTTATCAGGTTTTGAATCAAGCTAAAAAAATTGATGATTTTGATAAATTGTATGATTTAGTATGAGAAATTGATTTTAAAAAATATTTTCACCATGATTATCCCATAATTGTTAAGGTTAAATCTATTAATTCAAAACTTGATTCAACTCCTACTATACAAAAAGTAGTTAAAAAATCTATAATTGACAATATAGTTGATAAATCTTGAGAAAAAGTTTATGAGGATAAGAGTTTAGAAAAATTTGAAATAATGGTTTTATTAATTTGAGATGAGGTTAGAATTTTACTTAATACTACTTGAGAAGCTCTTCACAAAAGATCTTATAGAGTTGAGGTTTGAGAAGCTCCCATAAAAGAAAATTTAGCTGCAGCTCTTGTTTTATTATCATGATGGAAATTCCAAGAATCTTTTTATGATGTTTTTTGTGGTTCTTGAACTATAGCTATTGAGGCAGCAATGATTGCCAAAAATATAGCACCTGGTCTTGATAGACATTTTGCTTTTCAAAATCTTGTTTTGGTAGATAAAAAATTGCTAGATCAAGAATTAAAAATTGCAAAATCTAAACAATTTGAGCGAAATTATAAAATTTTTGCATCAGATATTGATAAAGAAATGATACAAAAAGCCAATATAAATGCTAAAAATGCTTGAGTTTTAGATACTATAATTTTTAAAAATAGGAAGTTTGAAGATTATTTGAGTTCTAGTTTAGACTGAACTTTAGTATCAAATCCACCATATTGAGAAAGACTGACTAATAAAAATTTAGATTTATTGTATAAAAATATAGATAAATTATTATTTCAAAATAAAAATTTATGATGATGAATAATAACTAGTTATTTTGAGTGATTTGATAAATTGATAAAGCTTATAAATTACAAAAAAAGAAAACTATATAACGGATGAGAAAAGTGTTATTTTTATAAAAAAATATAAATAACATTTAGTTATTTATATCTACATATTTTGTTTTATACTTTCTTTTTTTATGTTTAACTTGTATGATATAAGTTTTATTCTTTATCTATTAAATACATATTTTACTCAGTTTTTTATTACTATGAAATCAGGGTTTTTTATTTCTTGCATTTTTTTTCTTGATTTGGATTCCTCTATATTTTTAAGACTCTCTAGATCTGATATTTTCACTTCAAGAGTCTCTTTTTGTAGTAGTAAATTTTGTTTTTCTCTTTCCAAATCTCTTATCTCGTATCATTGAGTTGCTCATGTATTTAGTGACCATATTAAGTATATAAAAGATGCTACTATAAAACCTGTTAGATAGCTAAAAGTTGAATTAATTCAGAAATTTACTTCATCTTTCCTTTTTTTTCTATTGGATTTTACCTGTTTTTTACTTTTCGGTATTATTATTTTTCTATACATGGTTTTGGACTTATTATAATTTTTTTCATATCCTTGCTTTTGCGCTTCTACTTCTTATATTTACTTTTATTTCTTCTTTTGTAGGACTTATTGGTTTTTTACTTAGCAATTTTATAGATTTTTTATGTTTGCATGAACAAAATAAATCTTTACATATACAATCTTTTGTTTCTCTTCTTAGTATATGTTTTACTATTCTATCTTCTAGAGAATGGAAACTTATTATAAATATTATCCCATCGCTTTTTAGCAGTTTTATAGCATCATTTATGGACTTTTCTAACATTTCAAGCTCGTTATTGGTTTCTATCCTTATAGCTTGGAATATTCTCGCTTTTACTTTTATAGGTCCAGGTATTATATCTGCAAGATCTTTAGTTGTTTTAAATTTTTCTTTTTTTCTTTGTTCTACTATTAAATTTGCAATTTTATTGCTACTGGGTTCTTCTCAATACTTTAAAAAAATTTCTCTTAATTCTCAAACGCTATATGAGTTAACTATGTGAGATGCTTTTAGTTTTAGATTTTTATTTAATCTCATATCAAGAGGTCAGTCATTCATGAAACTAAATCATCTTTTTGGTTCATCTAAATGTAAGCTTGATACTCATAAATCATAGTAAATTCAAGATATTTTATTTATTCATAAATTTTTTAATGATTGTTTTAGTTCTCAAAAATTAGCATTTATAAATACGATATTTATTTTGTTTTTGTTTTGTTTTTTTATTGATTCTATTATTTCAAACTCAATGTTGCTGCTTTTTAGTTCATCAATTATTCTAAGTTTTGCTAATTTTAAGTTGTCTATATCAGTATCAAATCATATTATAATGTCTCAGGGAAATAATTTTTTACTTACTGATACAAAGTGTCATCACATTCATAGCGTAGAATCAACAATGATATTGTGTTTTTTTGCATTTATCTCTATACTATTTATTAATTCGTTAAGTAATACAGAAATATGCTTCTCTCAAATATCATTCATATTTTTGTTTTTGTTAAAATAATGTTAATTTCTTATTTTTATTCTCTAAAAATAGCAACTAACATATATATATTTAATGATTTTTGAATATATGTCAAAATTAGTTTGTATAAATAACTAGACAAAAATAAAAAAAATAGTTTAGCTTATTAGAAATAAAAAAAATAAGTTTTTCACAATTTGTTAACAAATCACTATTTTAAAGCAAATGATATAAAAAGTATATTATAGCTTAAAATATTATGAATACTAGAAATTATTTTTATGTATTATTTTTCAATTTATAAAAAAATTTGCAAAAATTAAAATATTACTAAAATGGTAATGATTAATTATTAAATTTATTTCAATGATAAATATAAAAAATTTAAGAGTAAAAGTATCTTGAGAAGACAAGGAAATATTAAAATGAATTTCTGTTTGTTTTGAGAGCTGAAAAAATTATTGTCTTTTATGAAAAAACGGAAGCTGAAAATCTACACTTTCTTCTTTTTTGATGTGACATCCAAAATATGAGTATGTTTCGTGAGATATCTCAATAGATGATGAGAATCTTTTAGATATGGAACCAAATCAAAGAAGTGAAGCTTGACTTTTTTTATCTTTTCAAAATATTCCTGAGATTAAATGAATTAAGTTGAGTGAATATTTAAGAACTATATATAATATTTCTTTAAAAAAAGATAACCCAGAAATAAGGGAAGTTTCTCCTTTTGTTTTTAGAAGACTTGTAAAAAAATATATTGATGAGCTTAATATAAGCGAAAATTTCCTTGATAGAGAGTTAAATGTTTGATTTTCTGGTTGAGAAAAAAGAAAAATAGAAATTTTGCAGATGAAACTTATTTGACCAAAATATATAATACTTGATGAAGTGGATTCTGGTCTTGATTTAGATGCTTTTAGGACTATTGCATTGATGTTAAAGGAGCTTAGTAACGAAAATAATAGCTTGATTATTATCACACATTATTTTAAAATTTTAGATTTTATAGATGTTGATAAGGTTTATTTGATAGAAGATTGAGAAATAGTTAAACAGTGAGATAAAAATTTGGCTTTTGAAATAAGTGAAAAAGGTTTTAAAAAATAATAAATTATCCAATGTCAGATAAAAAACAACAATCGTTAACTGTGGCAGATACTTGGAATTTTCAAGATAATAATATATCTTATACCAATAAGATAATTAAAGGTATAAATAAGCAAGTAGTTATGCAAATATCTAGTTCTAATAATGAACCTGAATGGATGCTTGAACTTAGACTTAAGGCTTTAAAGACTTTTCAAGAAAAATCTATGCCTAGCTTTTGACCAGATTTATCTAAGCTTGACTTAGATGAGATTTATTATTATGCAAAACCAGAATGAGCTTGAGCTAAAAAATCTTGGGATGATGTACCTGATAGTATCAAAAATACATTTGATAGACTTGGTATTCCTGAGGCTGAGAAAAAAAGTTTAGCTTGAGTTTGAGCTCAATATGATTCTGAAGTAGTATATCATTCTTTGAAACAAGAGCTTGTGGATGCTTGAGTAATATTTGATGATACTAGTATAGCTGTAAATAAGTATCCTGATTTAGTAAAAAAATATTTTGCCAAATCTATTCCTTTATCTGATCATAAGTTTGCAGCATTGCATTATGCTGTTTGGAGTGGATGAACTTTTATGTATGTTCCCAAATGAGTAAAAGTTGATGAGCCGCTTCAGTCTTATTTTAGGATGAATAAAAAATCTTGAGGTCAATTTGAACATACTATAATAATCATAGAAGATGAAGCTGATGCTCATTATATAGAATGATGTTCTGCCCCAAAATATGATGAGGCATCTTTGCATGCTGGTTGAGTTGAGATATATGTATGAAAAAATGCTCGTATGAGATATTCTTCAGTTGAAAATTGGAGTTTAGACACATATAATTTAAATACAAAAAGAGCTATAGTAGAAGAAAATTGATATATGGAGTGGGTTTGATGAAATATGTGAAGTTGAGTTACTATGCTTTATCCTTGTAGTGTTTTGAAGTGAGATAATAGTAAAACAGATATGCTTGGTCTAGCGTTTGCTAATTCTAAACAAAACCAAGATATATGATCAAAGGTTATTCATATTTGAAAAAATACTTCTTCTAACATAGTATCAAAATCCATTTCCAAATGAAATGGTATAAGTAGTTACAGGTGACTTGTTGATATTAAAGCTTGTGCCACAGGTTCTATAGCAAAAGTTGATTGTGATTGACTTTTAATTGATAATGTTTCGGTTTCAAATGCTGTTCCTGATATAAAAGTTTGAAACTCTGATAGTGTTGTTGCACATGAAGCTAGTGCTTGAAAAATAAATGAAGATGATTTATTTTATCTTCAATCTAGATGAATATGAGAAGAGGAAGCACTAGCTATGATGGTAAATTGATTTGTGAGTCCTATTATGAAAGAACTGCCATTGGAATATGCTAGTGAAATGAATGTGCTTATTTCTATGGAAATGGAGTGATGAATATAAAAATATTTTTACTATGTCAATAAAATTGGATAAAAATACTGTGTTTGATTTAGAAAATAGAAAAGTCGCAAAAATACTTTTGTATTTTTATGAAGCTTGATGTAGTGGAACAAAAATAGATTTAAAAGAACATTTTGAACTCAAAGATGATTTAGAAAAAATAAACTTGCTAGATTATGGTTTTGATGTTTATTTAGAAAAAAAAGATAAAAAAAGGTTTGAAAATTCTATTATTACCAAAACTATAAATAAAGACCATAGTTGAGAAGAAAAAGTAAGATATATTTTTTCAAATGAAAAAATAAAAGATAGGTGTGGTTGTGGTAGTAGTTTTAGTTTTGAAGCTAAAAAAATAAAAATAGATTTAGCTAAATTAAAAGATTTAAGAAATAATTTTAAAGCATGAAAGAAAAATTAATAAATTTCTCACAAGACAGTAATGTCTTAAATATAATTAAAAATTGATTTTATAAGTTATCAGAACTTTCAACACAAAATCTGCTTATAAATGATTGAATAGAAGCATGTATTTTTGATGATACATCTTATGATTTGCATATAAAAGTTTGAAAAAAATCTAAATTGGATTATTTTGCTTTTTATGATAAACAGTGAGATTTTTCTAAAAATATAATATCTGATAAAGATGATTCACAAGTAAATATAAATACTCTATTTTTAGCTAAAGACACTAAACTTGTTTCCAAAGTTTATTGAGCAATATTTGCAAATAACTGTAAGATGTATTTAAATTTATTGTCTTTTGCTATGCAACAATGAGATTTAGAAGTAGATGGTATATTTGAAATATGAAAAAGCTTAGATAATACAAAATGATTTTTAGATGAAGAAAATATTTTTTTATGAGATAAAGCTAAAATAAAAGCTCTTCCAAAACTTTTTGTTGAGAGTAATGATATAGAAGCATGACATGCTTGTAAAATGGAAAAAATAAGTGATGAAAAACTTTTTTATTTAAGATCAAGAGGTATTTGAAAACAAAATGCTCTTAGCATAATGATAGAGGCTAAGATTTCAGATTTATTTTGAGATTTAGCTAAAATTGACAACTCTTTTTATGAAAAACTCAAAAAAAATATTTTAGAAAAAATTTGATAAAAATGTACTGAGAAACAATACAATATTATTTTAAAAATCCATTCAACAAATTTGAAATGGAAGACCCTACAATAACTCACTTTGAAGATAATGATACTTGTTGAGATTCTCTCACAGTTTATCTTAAAATAAATACTATTGATAATACTATCAAAAATTGGTCTTGGTCTTGAGATACTGCTATTATAACAACGGCATTAGCTTCACTTTTGGGTGAAATAATAATTTGAGAAAAACTAGAAAATGTATTATCTTGGGACTATGATTTTATGCAAGAACAGTTATGAGAACCAGTGAGTGATAGAAGAAAAAAAGCATCAGTTTTAGCTTTACTTACTACTAGAAATGCTATTCATAATTATCTAAATGATGGTGTAGAAGATGACTTTCCTGATTTAATACAAAACTAAATTTTTATGACAATATTAATTATAAATAATAAATGAGATAATTTGCCCCACTTGGTTAAGTGTTTAAGTTGATATAATTTTGACATAATTGATTTTAGAGAGCTTGATAGGGATGATTATAAGAACTATGATTTTGTGATACTTTCTTGATGAGAAATTTATGAAGTTTTAGATTACCCTGAAGCTTATAGAGAAGAATTAGAGCTTATAAAAAGATGTGATAAGCCTATTTTATGAATATGTCTTTGAATGCAATTAATTTGATATGCTTTTTGAGAAAAACTTTTTAAACTGTCAAGATATTATAAGGAATTAATTGATATTGAGGTATTAAAAAATGATCCTATATTTTCTTGATTGCCAAAAATTTTTTCTGCTAATGTTGATCATAACTGGGCTTTTAACACTATTGATAATTTTCATATTCTTTGTAAATCTCATTATTGTATAAAAGCTATAAAACACAAACAAAAAGAAATATATTGAGTTCAGTTTCATCCAGAAATCAATTATGATAATACTAAATCTTACAAAATTATAGAAAATTTCCTAAAAATTTAAATTATTTATTTTATGATAAAACTTTCAAAAAAATGATGATATGCTTTAAAAGCTATTATTCATATTGCGGAGAAAAAATGAAAATTAAATAAAATTTTAGATATTTCTGATAGCTTGAATATATCAGAGTCTCTTTTAAGAAGGATAGTTTCTGAGCTTGATAAATCTTGAATTTTGATTACCTCAAAATGAAGATCATGATGAGTAAAACTTTGAATGAATATAGAAGATATTTCTGTTTATGATATATTAAACTCTGTAGGAGAAGAACTTTGAATAAGTGATTGCACTAAAGGACTTTATTGTGATAATATAAATGATTGTAAAACTACAAATTTGCTTTGAAACTTACAAAAAACTTTTAATAATGTACTTAAACTTCAAACTTTGGATAAGATAATAAAAAAATAATCTAAGCAAACCTGCTTAGATTATTTTATACCAAATCATAGTAATTTCTTCAAACTCTCTTAATCACAAATTTATTTTGTAAATTCATATATATTGTAGTTTTTTTGACATCTCTAACTTTAAGGACAGATTTTATTATGTCTTCTGTGTTCATTGCTTCACCTTTCTTTTTCAGTGTTTCTATTATAACATCTAGAACTGTTCATGATTTAAATCCCCATTCTTTTAATGCATATAATCATCTTCATATAAGTACAAACTCATTATTTCTAATTAATTCATTATGAATTGTATTTATTTTAACTTTTTCATTTAAATGTTCACTTATTTTGTTAGAAACATCTATAAAATGCATTGGTACTTTTTCTTTTTTCATTATATATATAGCCTTATCTTTTAGAGTTTTTGGATTAAGGATTTTCCATCTTTCCAATCCAATTAGGTTATTTTCTCAAGTTACAATATCCTCAAAAACATCCATTATACTGTTTATAAGTGTTATAGAACACTCAACTTTTAGGTTACTTTTTACTTGTTCATAAAGAGATACTTGTTGCATAACATCTCTTCTTTTTTTCAAAATTTTTATAGCTTCTGAGTGAATTGATTCAACAAGCTGTTTACTTATTTTTGGTACATGAAAATATGTTTCAGTTCAAAGTCTTGGTTTTGATTTTAAAAGATCATAATCTGCTTGAACTACTATTTCTATTATATGTGAATTTATATTTGAGGGAAGATTTAGAGATTTTATTAACTCGTTTATTAACTTAGGTTTTCATATTAATCATCAATTTAGCTCTATTAATTCTTTTGATTTACTTTGTATTATAACAAGGTCAGTATTTGTTATTATTCTTCATAATTTTTTAATTCCTGAGTTTTCTATTTGTCTTACTCTCTCTCTAGTTATAGTGGGAGAAAACTTTTTTCAAATACTTGCAAGAGTTAATCTTTCTCAGTTAACTCATACTCTATTTTCTAAAACTGATTTTTCTTTATCTGATAAACTTTCTAGCACATTTTGAAAGCTAGATTCTATTTTTTTATTATCTAGAGTTATAGTTCACATAAGCCTTTTAAAATTAATTTTATAGTTTTTTGGGAGTTTCTATCTAATAATAATTATCTATATGTAAAAGTCAAATTTTAAGTTTCTAAATTTAAGCAGGTTTGGGATTTTATTGGACTAATTATTTTATTAAAGTAATGTGCAATATTACATACTATATCAGTCTTTTTCGTATTTTTGCCTAAAATCTTTTATAAATGCCCAAAACATATTTTCCGTATAGTTTGGAAGTATTTTTTCATTTGCCCATATTATTTCTTTTTTTATTTTATTTCTCATTCAATCCTCTCAGACTGGACAATTACATCAAGAAAATGGTATATCATTCATTTTAGCAAACTTTAGTATATCTTTTTCTCTCATGTAAGCCATTGGTCTTATAAATGTTATGTCTCATAAGTGCATTTTATTCTTTACAGGCATCATTTTTAAATTTCTTCATTGAATCATATTCATGTATGTTGTTACAACTATATCATCCATATGGTGTCAATACATTATCTTTGTTGCTCATAGTTTCTCACATAATTTAAACATTGCTATTCTCCTAGAATAAGCACACCACTGACACGATTGTCCAATTCCTTCTTTTAATTTTGACTCTTTTGGTAGACTTAAAACTACTCTTTCAAGAGGTATATTTAAAACCTCCTCAAAATATTTCTTTTTTTCTTCAAACCTTATATCACAATCTATTAAAAAATCCTTAAATATATAAATTGCTTTTACATCAAACTTATCTTTAGCAAACTTCCTATATTGACTAAGTAAATATCATAATACCATAGAGTCTTTTCAACCAGAAACTCATAATATTATTGTTTCTCATTTTTTTATCATATCAAAATCACAAATAGCGTTTCTCAATTTTTTTAATAGTTTTTTTTCTAAACTCATTTTTATAATTTAATAATTTTAAATAGTTTTATAATTTTTTTGTTTATCTTTTTTATTGTAGAGTTTTCTTTTAATATTTTAAATGTTATTATGGAGCTTAGTATTCATACTAATGCTCATACTATTATATCAAAAAACCAGTGAATTCATCAAGAGAGTCTAGATAAATTCATTATTATAACAAAGCTAATGAATGTATAAAAAACTTTTTTATATCACGCAAATAGAATTGAAAATAAAAATGCAAATGATACACTAGCATGGTCACTTGGAAAACTAGCATCGGGAATATGCTTTATTAATGGTTTTACAATACTCTCTGGTCTATCAATAGTAATTATTTGTTGAATTATTAAGCTTATACATATTGCTAATATAGTTGAGTAAAATATATTTAAAAGGTTTGATTTTTTTTCTTCATTTTTTTCTATATAGCTATGAAATAACCATAATCAAGATAAAAATATTGGTAAAAAAAATATAGGTAGATCTGCAAACAATCCTACCATTTTCTCAAGATTATTTTCTATAACAAAGTTATTTAGGTATATTCAAATGTTTTTGTTTATTTCCCAAAAAGTAATCATTTTTTTATTTTTTAAATTTAATCATAGATTGTATTATATTAAACAAGCTTAAAAATTAAAGTTTATTTTTGCATAATATCATTATTTTTATAGAATAATTTTAGAAATAAGAAACATGGTTTTAAAAATATTTTTTGTTTTTTTTATATTAATTTAGAAATGCGTAATAGTATAATCCAAAATGTTAGGTATTTGTTTTTAATAATTATACTTTTGTCTTTGTCTTTTTTTACTATTAATTATTATGTTATTAGTTTTTGAGAAAAATTTTTATACCCCAAAAACTCTAAATTAGATTTGAAAGTATGACTTATACTTTGAGCTTGAATAAAAAATAATTCACAACCTAGTGATATTTTAAAAGATAGACTTGATACTTGAGTTGAAGCTTATAAAAATAAACTAATTTCAAAAATCATAGTATCATGAGATAATTCCAAAATAAACTATAATGAACCAGAAGTTATGGAGAAGTATTTATTAAAAAAATGAGTTTTAAAAAAAGATATTTTTAAAGATTATGCTTGATTTGATACCTATGATTCTATTTATAGAGCAAAAAATATTTTTTGAGTTAAAAAGATGCTTATTTTTACCCAAAAATATCATCTTTATAGAGCTTTGTATATATCTAATAATCTTTGAATAGATAGCTACTGAATGGTTAGTGATAAACACATTTATTTGAATATGATTTGATTTAAATTTAGAGAATTATTTTCTAGGGTAAAAGCTTTTTTAGAGGTGGAAATTTTAAAATCAAAGCCAAAATTTTTATGAAAAAAAATAAAAATTAATTAAAGATTATGTACAAAATAATTGTGATATCAGACTCAAACAAGCATTTTAGTTCAGCTATTAATGAATATGAAAAAAGGCTTGCCAAAAAAATTGATGTAATCAAATTAAAACCAATAAAAAATTTAGTTGCAAGCCAAACTATAAAGCAAGAAACTAATTTGATAATATCAAAATTAAGTAAACTAAAGGGATTTAAAATAATTTTAAATCCAGCTTGAAATAGATTAGATACAAAAAAACTATTTAGTTTTCTTGAAAATAAAAAACATAGTTTTCCTAATATTATTTTTATAGTGGGTTGAGTGAATTGATTAGATTATAGCTTATTAAACTCTCATGTAAACTATAGCTTAAGCCTTGGAGAAATGACTATGCCACATAGTTTGGCTTTACTTGTTGTTTTAGAACAAATTTATAGATTGGAAATGATAAAAAAAGGAACTGATTATGATAAATAAGCCTAAATAATACTTATATTCAATATTTATCTAAAAAGTCAATATAAAAACTTAGAAATATATTATAAATTATGATATTATTAGTTTAAAGGGTATATCTTAGTTTATGATTAAAAATGGGTTTATCAAGCTTCATTAAAAATAAAAGTACTGCAAATAAAAATGCTTCTGAAAATAATTTAGAAGATTTGTTTGTTATTCCAAAACTTTCTAACAATACTAAAATAGTTGACTCAGACTTAAATTTAGGTGTTTATTGAAACTGAAAAGATGATAAAAAAATAGTTCTTATAATAAATGATATTTTTTTAAAGGCTTTAACACTTAAATCTTCAGATATACATTTTGAGCCTAGAGAAAAAGATATTAGTATAAGGTTTAGGGTTGATGGAACTTTTATAAAATGAAAAACATTTTCTATAGATCTTAGGGATTCTATTATAGCGAGACTTAAAATAATGTCTTCTCTTAGAATTGATGAGCATAGATTACCACAAGATTGAAAAATTACATATAAACTTTTTTCTTGAAAGTCTATTGATATGAGAGTATCAGTTATTCCAACTATTTATTGAGAAAAGGTTGTTATAAGATTACTAAAAAAAGATGAAAAACCGCCAGAGTTAAGAGATCTTTGAATAATGCCATACAATATGGTTAAAATAAAAAGGCATTTAAAAGATCCTTATGGTATGATACTGGCTGTTTGACCAACCGGTTCGGGTAAATCTACAACTCTTTTTTCTCTTCTTAGCCAGTTTAATGCTGAAGAAAAAAATATTTCTACTTTAGAAGACCCTGTAGAATATAGAATACCTTGAGTTAATCATACACAAGTTAATCCTAGTATTGATTTCCATTTTGCAAAATGACTTAGGAGTCTTTTAAGACAAGATCCAGATATAATTATGGTTTGAGAAATAAGAGATGAAAAAACTGCAAAACTTGCAGTTGAGGCTTCTATTACATGACATATTGTTTTTTCTACACTACATACTAATAGTGCTACTCATACTTTACAAAGGCTTATAAATTTATGAATAGATCCTCTATTAATAAGTTCTAGTTTGAGAACTATAATTTCTCAGAGATTAGCTAGAAAACTTTGCTCTAAGTGTAAACTAGCTTATTCTCCTGAAGAAAAAGTAAAAGATTATATTGTATGAAAAATATGAAAATATATAAAAAATAAAGATGATTTGAAGTTGTATAAAAAAAATCCAAATTGATGTGAAAAGTGCAGTTGAGTTTGATATTCGGGTAGGGTTTGATTGTATGAAATTTTAGAAATGACAGATTCTATGGAGTCTCTTATTTTAAATAATGCATCTAGAACTCAGCTTGAAATTCAAGCTATATGAGATTGAATGGTTACTATTAAAGAAGATGCTTTACTAAAAGTTGTAATGTGAGATACTAGTCTAGAAGAGATTTTGGCTGTGCTTTGACATTAATAATGAGAATTGTCTAGGTGAAATTAAAAAAATTTGATTAAAAAATTTGTGTTTATATAATCTATTATGATATAATATTTATATGTTAAATGTTTATGAATACTAATTTACAAAATTTATTTGATAAGTCTAATTTGTCTTATAGTGATAAATATGAAATTAATCAAATTTTTGAGCTTTTACCACTTGATAAGAAGCAAAATATATTAAATAATTTTGATGTATTAGCCTTTAATTTAGCTACTATTAAAAAAGAAGAGAATTTAGAAAAAAGGATCTTGGTTTGAGATGTATTTACGGATGTGAAAAACCTTTATAAAAAATACAAATAGGGGGCAAAAATAAAAATAAAATATAAATAACTTAAAATGGTAAATAAATTTGAATCAAATTTTGATAAATCTTGAGAAAAATTTCCTCATCTATGAATGATGTCTCCAGAAATTTCGTCAATTACTAACTTAGATCCAAATAATGTAAAACCTGAGCATCTTTCTTGTTTAGATGAACATTTGTTTACTTTAGAAAAACAATTTCCAAATATCGCTTGAGAGATAACTCCTATAAGGAGAAAAATTGCAATTTTAACTTCTTCACCAAGTAATCTTATTTCTTGAGAAATTATGAAAGCAGCAAATGATAGTTGCTATACTTCATACAATGAAAATAGACCATATAGAAGTGTTTCTTAAAAACTCAAATTATTTTGGGTTTTTATTTATAGTATGGTTTTTTATAAAAAAACTCATCAAAAGATTTTAAAATAAATAAATAATTTTTAGTATAAAAAGATTAGTTTTAAATATAAAAACAAAAAGAACTTTAATCTAAGTTCTTTTCTTTATAGCTACATTTTTCAAGCACAATACATGTTTTACATTTTGGTTTACGCGCTTGACAATGGTATCTTCAAAAAAGCACAAGCGTATTATGTAAAAGTGAATGATTTTTTTTTGTAAATCAAGAGCTTATTTTTTTGTCTGTTTCTAAGGGAGTTTTTGTTTTTACAAGTCATAACCTATTTAAAACTCTATGAACATGAGTATCTACTCCTATATATGGAGCATCTTCTGTTACTGCTAAAAATACTTTAGCAGTTTTTATTCAAACTCATGGTAGCTTTGTCAATTCGTTAATAGATTTTGGTATTTTTGAATTATATTTTTCTACTAAAATTTCACATGTTTTTACAATGTTTTTTGCTTTATTGTTGAAAAAAGAAATAGAATCTATAAACATAGTTATTTCTTCTACTCAAAGATTTATTCAATCTTTTGGGGTTTTTAAAAATTCAAAAAAATTCCTATTTACTATATTTACTTGTTTATCTGTTGCTTGAGCTGACATTAAAATAGCTATTAAAAGCTGAAATTCATTGTTATAATAAAGTTCAGTTTTAGCGTTTGGGAACATTTCATTCAACTTTTTAGCAAAAAATGGTAAATCTTTTTTGTTCATTATTTATTTTTTAAAAAATTTTCATAAATATTGTAAAAATATTTTTTGTTTCTCAAGTTTAAAAAAATTTGTGTTTGCTATTCATTCTTTTACTTCTTTGAAAACTACTTTTTCACCTTTAAAATATTTTATAACTTCCTTGTTTATTAAAGATATACTATCCATATTTGATATTTATTTATTATTCATTAGCATATAATATATAAAATATTAAAATTTAAAACCTAAAATGTATAAAAATCCATTTTTTTTAGATAAAGCTATTTGAAATAATGCTTTTTGTTTTGAAAAAAGAACTAATAAAAAATTATATGTTCCAAGCTTGAAGAAAATAAATAATTTTTGTGAAATAAATCTGCAGAAAGATGATCAAAAAATAGCTTTTGAAGACTTCGGGTTTGATGATAAACTTTCTACAAATTATTGACTAGAAAATTTTTATGAAATAAATTGGCAAAACAAAAAAATTTATCTTTTTGATAATCATAATCATGCTTTGTTTTTTTGGTATTTATCTAAAGAAAAATGATTAATAAATACTAAAAATAATGTTTTATATCATGTTGATGAACATGCAGATTATAGAGATCCATGTATTAGGCTTGAGAAAAATGATTTAGAAAGTATTTTTGATTATACTAATTTTTCTAAAATTAATGTTGGAAACTATATAATTCCATCCGAAAAAGAAGGATTAATATGAAAAACTATCCAAATAAGAAATACTAAAAATTTAGAGGATTACATTCAAAATGATTATTTATCTAATCATGAAATAAAAAATAATATAATTTTAGATTTAGACTTAGATTTTTTTCAACCAGCTTTAGATTTTATAAGCTATGATTTAAAGAAGAAAGTTATTCTTGATATTGCTTCAAAAGCTAGTATCATAACAGTGGCTAGCTCACCATTTTTTGTGAATCAAGAATTGGCTATAGATGTTTTTAAAGATATATTTTGAAGTGAAACTTAGAGAAAAAATGATTTTTATTATCATAGAATTAATTAAAATAAATTTTTCACAATACAGAATTTTTATTTTATACAAATTAAGTGCTCAAAACTTATTTTAATTAGTTCTATAATAGATTACCTAAATTAAAATTAAGCTAATTACTAAAAATATGTTAAATATAATACTCATAATACTTATAAGTTTTATTCCAATAGTTTTTTGGGCTTATATTTTTTCTAGTATGCAAGAAGAAAAACTTAGTAAAAAAAGGTTTATAGTTTGAGTTTTTTCATGAATTATAAGTGTTGTTCCTATATTATATATGGATAAAATAATAGAGTTTGTAAAATTGAATAGTTTAAATTTTTTTGATAGAGCAAGTAATATATGAAACCTTTTTTCAAGTTTAAATTTTGGTTTTTCTCTTAGTTTATTTTTGCTTTTTATTGTGGTTATTAGTTTTATAGCACAAAAACTTATTAGAAAAAATAAATGACTTCTTGTTTCTTATCTAAGAAACTTTATCCTTTTTATTTTTTTCATAATAATTATCTCTTTTGTATTTTATTTAATAAACTTGTTATCATGACAATTTTCATTTTTAAATAATCCTTTAGAGTATTCATGAAATATTTATTTTTGAAATACAATATTTAATACTATAAAGTTAATAATATTTTACTATGTTTTAGTGGCTTTTATAGAAGAGGCTTCTAAGCATTTCAATTTTGTATGAATAAGTATTTTGGATATAAAAAAAATTGAGGATTGAGTTATATATGCTATTTTTGTAGCGCTTTGATTTTCATTTATAGAAAATATATTATACTTTTACAGTCTATACATAAGTAATTGAATTGATTTTGAGCTAACAAAACTTTATTTTTTCAGAAGCATATTTTCTATAATGGTGCATGTTTTTTGTTCTTGTGTAATAGCATATTTTTTTACAAAAGCTTATTTAAGATACAAACAAGAAAATAAACTTTTTCCATATTTAAAAATATTTTTGATATGACTTAGTGCCTGAATAATTTTACATTTTATTTTTGATTTTGCTATTACTCTTGGTTTTACTTTGATTATAATAATTTATTTTATTGTATGATACTTATATGTAAGTTCTATTTTTTATAAACAGTAATATTTTGATAATTTTTATTTGCAAATAAAAATTTATATGTATAGTGGTGTGTGTACTTAATTATTATTTTTGAGTTATGAAAATGAGAAATTTATCTTTAGTTGTTGTGGTGGTTAACTTCTTACGAGTCAGTTAAGATGGTTTTTTGTTTTACCAAAACTTTTCTTTACTGATTTAAAGAGAAGTTTTTTTATTTTTTAAAATTTTATTATGAAAGATTTTGATAACTTAAATTGTGCTGATGCGCTAATAAAAACAATTATAGAGTATTGAAAAATAGATACATCTTTTTGATATATATGATGAGCAGCAATACCTCTCTTTAACTCGTTAGAAAGATTTAAAGATAAAATAAACTTTATTTTACCAGCGAGTGAACAGTGAGCCTGATTTATGTCACAGTGATATACTAGATCCACATGAAAACTTGCTTTATCTATAGTTACTTCTGGACCTTGATTTACCAATATGATTACTCCTATGGCAGATGCTAATATGGATTCTATAGCTATGCTTGTTTTATCTTGACAAGTTCCAACTTATATGGTTTGAAAAGATGCTTTCCAAGAAGTAGATTCTCTACATTTATCTAAAAAAATAACAAAACATAATGTATCTTTAAATAATCCAAGTATGGTAGTTGAGGAAACTATTAGGGCTTTGGATATAGCTTTATGATGAAGACCTGGGGTTGTACATATTGATATACCAAAAGATATACAACTGGCAAAGTATAATTGAGAATTTTTATATAACCAAAATACTAGTTATGATTTATCAAATTTTGAACAAACAAAAAATAATGAAATTTCTAAAGAAAAGCTAAATGAGTTAGAAAGATTAATTGAAAATTCAAAAAGACCTATTTTGATAGTTTGACAATGAGTTAAATTTTGACAAGCTGAAAAAGAACTTCAAAAGTTTATTAAAAAATTATGAATTCCTACAGTTTATACATCTCTTTGAAAATGAGTGGTAGATGATTTGGATGAGAATGTTCACTGAATGCTTTGAATGCATTGATTTTATCATGCTAATATGGCTGTAGATAGTGCAGATTTAATCATAAATATATGATCTAGATTTGATGATAGGATAGTTGGAACTTATAAGGATTTTTGAAAAAATGCACATGTAGTACATATAGATATTGATGATTATGAAATATGAAAACTTGTTTCTACAAACCTTTGAATTAGAGCTAATTGTAAAGATTTTTTAGAGATATATGATTCTTTTTATATTAGAAAAAAACTTGATATAGAGCCATGGAAGGAGCATATACAATCATTCAAAAAAGAAAAACCTTATGAAATACCTGAAACTACATTTTGAACTAAACAAGTTTTAAAAAGTATTTGAGATTTTATAGGAAAAAATAGTGATTACGAAACTATATACTCAGTAGATGTATGACAACATCAAATGTGGGCATCTCAAATATTAAATATAAAAGACTCTAAAAATTGGCTTTTTAGTGGATGATTATGAACTATGTGATTTTCTCTTCCGGCTAGTATTTGAGCAGCTATAGCTAACCCTAATAAACAAGTTGTTTCTATTTCTTGAGATTGATGATTTCAAATGAATCTTTCAGAGTTAAGTGTTTTATTAAAACAATATCCTAATATGAATATAAAAATAGTTATTATTGATAATAATTATTTATGAATGGTTAGGCAATGGCAAGATATGTTTCCAGAAAATGATAGAAACAATGTTGATATTGCTTCTCCAGACTACTTAAAAATAGCTGAAGCTTATGGTATAAAAGGCTATAAAATATCTTCTTTTCAAGATATGGAGTCAAAACATAGTGAAATATATTCAAGTAAATGACCAGCTCTTATATGGTATAAGGTAGAAAAAGAAGAAAATGTTTTTCCTATGGTCCCAGCTTGAAAGACTTTATGAGAAACAATAACTTGATAATCAAGATAGCAAAAAAGTTTTATTTTTATAAAATTTTATTTGTAAAAAGTAATATATAAAATATTATATAAATAATTTTGATTTTTAATTTAAGAATTTATGTGAAGATGACCAGTTGTACAGGCAAGAAAAGACGCTGTTAATAAAGTTAAATGAAAAATATTTTCGATGCATGCTAAACTAATTTCTATAGCTGCAAGTTCTTGATGAAATCCAGATGATAATCCAGCTTTATTTTCTGCTATAAATAAAGCTAAAAAAGAGTGAGTCCCAAATGATAATATAGATAGAGCTATAAAAAAATGAACTTGAGAAGACAAAGACGCCTTGCAAATAATGGAAATAACTTATGAGTGATATGCTACTGGGTGAGTTTCTGTAATGGTATCTGTTTTAACTGATAATAAAAATAGAACAGTTGCTAACATAAGACATATTTTTTCAAAGTTTGGTTGAAATATGGGGGAGTCATGATCAGTTTCATGGGCTTTTCATAGAAAAGGGGTTATTTTTATAGACCCTTCTAAACATACCTGCGAAGAAGTAGAAGAACTTGTTTATGAGACTTTAGCACAAGATTTTATATCAAAAGATTGATATATAAAAATAATCACAAGTGTAGAAGATTTTTGAGAGGTAGAAAATTTTTTTGAGCAAAAAGGTATTTCTATATTAGAATCAAAACTTGATTTTGTGCCGGAAAATGATATAGAAATTACGGATTTTGATAAAGCACTAAAGTTTACAAAAATGATTGAGGCTTTTTGTGACGATGAAGATGTAAGTTTAGTTTCTACAAATGAAATTATTTCTTCTGAGCTTCAAAAGCAGGTAGATGATTTTATAGAAAAAAATACTTTTAGGACTTAATGAGATTAAAACAAATGAACGTTCAAGTGAACGTTCATTTTTAAAAATTATTTTATTTTTCATACACATTTTTTTGATTTATCCTCAATTATGGTTATATTGAAATTATAAGTTATTATGTATAAAAATATTGAAAAAATTATAAATAAATACCTTATTACTATTAGTTTTAAAAAATATGAAGTTATGTGATTCAATAAGAGTTTAAAAAATATTTTATATAGCCAAATTACTTATTTAAAATAACTAAATAATAACATGTCAGAATCAAATACTTGAGAAATATTATTTTACAAATCTGATTATAATAGATGTATACAAGTTATTTAGGTTTGAAATTGTGAGAGCTAGGAGGAATATTAATAGTAAAGGGATTTGAAGGGGGGGAGTGAGATTGAGAAAATTGTGGTGAGGAATTATTAATTTAAAAAAAGAAATGAAAAATGATTATTTAAATTGGAATGATTTAAAAATAAACCTTCAAACTTCAAATATAAAACATTTTGTAAAGAAAAGACAGTTTTGGTTATATTATGTTTGAATGAATTTATGAAATGAAGAAAGTAAACAAAATCCTTTCATTAGACCTTGTCTTGTTATAAATAATTATTTAAAATGAGATTTAATTTTAATAGTACCACTCACTACAAAGTTTAATAAAAATTTAAAAGATATTTTTTATAAACTAGATTGAGATAAATATTCTTTAGACAAAAATAGTTATTTACTTTTAAATCAATTTAAAGTTATAAGTAAGAAAAGGCTTATAAGAAAAATTAAAGAAGATAAAAAATCAGTATTAATTGAAAATAGTGAGTTTTTAAATATAATTGAAAAATTAAAAGATTTTATATAAAAATCACCCCAAACTTTTCAGTTTGAGGCTCAGGTGAGTACTAAATACTCAAATATGTAATACTATTATATATGATTTTACTTTTAAAAGCAAATTTTTATTTTAGGAAATTATGAGAGTAGTGTAATTGGAGGGGGCGATAGGAATTATTAGTTAATCAAAAAGTATGACAAATAAAAGAAGATATTATAAAAGTTCAACACAACTGTAAAGCTACATGATTTTGGATAAAAAAGAGTAAAGACCATAATTTTTTACTTATCATGCATGAACATTTGTTTATTTTTAAAAAAATATAGTTAAAGAATTAAATATTCTAAAAACTATAAAATCTAACTTTTCACATTTACACAAAATTTTTTATAGACTCTTATTAATCTAAATAAGTATAGTAAGAAGTAAAAAATTCTATTTACACACTTTATTACCATATTCTCAAAATAAAATGAACGTTCAAGTGAACGTTCATTTGTAAAATTTATTTTACCATTTCTCTAAACTCTTCCACTAAATAATCATT
Source organism: uncultured bacterium (assembly GCA_963922865.1). GTDB lineage: Bacteria > Patescibacteriota > Gracilibacteria > BD1-5 > UBA6164 > CAWUJK01. The sequence continues at coordinate 43,898 of CAWUJK010000005.1, forward strand.
TAAATCATCATATTCTAAAATATTAAGAATATCATTTTTTAATCATTTTTTAGTTTCTTCTAATATTATTGTTAAAACTTCTTTAGGTTTAGTTGTATCATTTTTACTTTTATATTTTTCTATATTTTCTATTATATCATTTAAACCATCATATTCTCAATTTCTATAATCTATAAGAAATAACTCTTGATATAGTAAACCTATATATTCTTCCATTTCTTTTATTACATAATCACTACTTCTTTCTCTTCTTTTTTTTAATATACCTTTTAGACCTTTTATTCCTTCACTTATTTTTTCTTTATTTCCTTCAGCCATTAGTCTATCTAAAACCTTAAATGTAAAATCTATATATTCTCCATCCTCTTTACTTATGTGTTCTAATCCTCCAGCTACTTTATTGTACATTATTAAAAGTATTATTTTATAAATTAATACTCCCTTATTTTCCATAATCTAATTTGGTACCCAAGAAGGGACTTGAACCCTTACATCCGAAGATAGGGGATTTTGAGTCCCCCGTGTCTACCAATTCCACCACCTGGGCAATTAATTATATTTGCTTGTATCTAGCTTTGCTTGATGTAAATTCTAAACTCATCGCAAGTGAAATTTAATGGTGGAACCGGACAAGCCGGCCCCATAAATCACTAAAATTTAGTGTAAAGCAATTATATAAAAAAATTGTAAATTGCAAATTTTTATATAGACTTATTTTGTTTTTGATATAAAGAAATTGTAAACTTTTATATTTCACAAAATTCAAGTTACTTTTTTTAAAACTTAATGAAAAAAATAAATACAACATTTTTTGATAATCTTAGACTTTTTTTATCACCAATAAAAGAAAATAAAAAAATATTTTATAAATGATTCTTTATTCATTCGAATTTTGAATTTTTACTTTATACT
>CAWUJK010000006.1:0-41301 GCA_963922865.1 uncultured bacterium
TTACGGTTTTTCGGTTAGGTGTATAAAGGATTAATTATTGCTCAAAGAGTTTGAACGATTTGTTAGCAATATTTGTAAAGAGAATAAGCTGACCTTAGCAAGCAAAATTCTTCTCTTTGACTCTTTATCTTCTTTGAAAACTAGGAATCGGGCATATTTTCTTCCTAACTTGCTAAACATCACAATATTTTTTTGATTTTTTCAAAATTCAGCCAAAAAATCTTTGACTTTTTGCCATAGTTTTATAGAATAACTTAGCTTTTTATTAAAAGCTTTTGTTTTTTGGGATGTCGCCAAGTGGTAAGGCAACGGACTTTGACTCCGTTATGCGTAGGTTCGAATCCTACCATCCCAACCATAATAATCAATAATGAGTAGTTAATGATAAGTATTATTATTTATTGTTCATTGTTGATTATGCTAGAACTTAAGAGTTAAGTTTTGTTAGGGAATTTAGCTTTTAAGTTTTAACTTAAAAATTTGTAATCATTTTAATTTGCAGATTAAAATGTTTTTGATAATAAATATTTGTTTGTTATTTACTATTATATTATTAATTAATTATTTATGTTAGCAGTTATTGAGCTAGGCTGAAATCAATTCATTGTTAGAAAAGGTGATGTTATTGATGTGAAAAAATTAACTCAGTTTGAAGGTAAAAAAACTTGAAGTACTCAGGCTTTACTTATATCTGATGAAGACTGAAAAGAAACTAAAATTTGAACTCCACTTATTGATGATTCTAAAGTTAGTTTCAAAATTATTGAGGAATTTAAGTGAGAAAAAGTTAGGGTTTTTAAAATGAAAGCTAAAAAAAGATATTCTAGAAATAAATGATTTAGACCTAGCCTTACAAAAATAGAAATCACTACTATTAAATAGTCTGTATAAAAACGAGCTTTCCTTTTTTTGGGAAAACTTGTTTTTTTATCAAAAATATTTATCATAAAAGTAGGTTTTAACAACTAAAAAATTACTTTGGACAAGTGACCTCATAAAGTAAATATAAAAGCTAGAATTGATAGGCATTCTAGATGAATTAAAGAAAATATCACACTAAAAAATAAGCTTTTTAGTGCTTTTAAGAAAAATAATTTTATTTATAAATTAATAACTAGTTTATTGTTTTTGGCAGTTCCTATATATCCTATGTTTGCCTGAATAATTCATAATAATAATGAGCTAGAGTTTTATAGATGATATATAGATGAAGATTCTATTCTTTGATCTTATAATTATTCTTATGAAGAAGAAGAAGATAGTATTGATTCTCAAAACATGATTGAAACTCAAGATGATTTTTTAGTAGATACTTCAATACTAAATGAAGATAGAGATTATGAATGAACAAAACAAATAAGAAACTATATTATAAAACCTTGAGATTCTATTTCTACTATAGCATCAAAATTTTGAGTTTCTTGGGACACTATAAAAATTTATAATTGACTAAATAGCAATACTATAAATCCTTGAAAACAGTTAAAAATACCACCTGTTTCAGGAATTCCTTATAAAGTAAAATCTTGAGATTCTCTTTTGTCTATTGCAAATAAATATAAAATAAATAAGGATAAAATTTTGGATTTTAATAGTTTTGATAGCTCTAAAAAACTAAAAATATGAGAAGAAATATTTTTACCTTGAGCAAAAAAAATAGTTGTTAAAAAACCTATTTATAGAGCTCCTAAAAAAACTGTTGTTAGAAAACCGCGCAAAACTAACTATATTAGTAATCAATATACAAACTCTAAATGAGTATATAAATTAAAATGGAGAAAACCTTATTCTTGAGTATGGTGAAATTGTACCTATTATGTTGCATCATATAAAAATGTTAATTGGAGATGAAATGCAAATCAGTGGATGTCAAAAGCAAAGGCAAAGTGACATAAAGTAGTTTATGGTAGATGATTTAAACCTAAACTTTGAGCTATAGTTTCTCTTGCTTGAAGATGATATAATCTTAGATATGGTCATGTAGCTATAGTTATGGAGGTGAAAAATAACTATATGATAGTATCTGATATGAATTATAAGAGATTAAATGAGGTTACTTATAGAAAAGTTTCTTTAAATGACAATAGAATTGTATGATATATATATGTGGATTAAATTTTTTTGTTGCTAGTAAATTGTACTAAAAGTATTTTAGTAAAAACATGAAAAACTATTTTGATATTATGAGTTTAGATATAATTAAAAAATACAAGATAAGTGCTAAAAAATGATTTTGACAAAATTTTTTGGTAAACAATGACATTATAAAGCAAATATCAAATATAATAGAAATAAAATCAAAAAATATTGTTGAAATTTGACCTTGATATTGAGCATTAACTGAAAAATTGTTAATGTCTAAACCCTCTAAACTAGATTTAGTTGAGCTTGATAATGATATGGTATCTATACTAGAAGATAGACTTAGAAAAAATGAATTATGTGTTTGAGAGACAATTTTTACTATAAATAAACAAGATGTTTTAAAGTATGAACCACAATTTGTTTCATATAGTGTTATTGCAAATATACCTTACTATATTACTAGTCCTATTTTAAGACATTTTTTGTATGATTTGAAAAACAAACCTATCTATATGATTATATTGATGCAAAAAGAAGTTTGAGATAAAATATTAAATACTCCTATTTCTTCTTTTTGAACTAATAAAAAGTATAAGTCATCTGTGCTAGGTTTATTTATAGCTAAAAAATCTTATGTACATGAAAAAATAATTGTGGATTCTCAAAATTTTTTTCCTTCACCTAAGGTAAAATCAAGTGTTTTACTTTTTGAAACTCATGATTTATATCAAGATATAGATGATGAAAAATTTTTTAAAATAATAAAAATATGATTTTCTAATGTTCGTAAAAAATTAATTACAAATTTTGAAAAAGCTTGATATGATAAAGATATAATTATAGGTATATTAAAAAATATATGATTTTCTACTGATGTTAGATCAGAGAATCTTTGAATAAAACAGTGGTGTGAATTTGTAAGACAAATTTGATAATTCTTTTATTTTATATATATTTGTTTTATTAAACTATTTATGTTAGAATAAATTAAATATATTAAAAAGAAATCTAGATGAATAAAATATTGACTAAACAGCAACAAGAAAGAATAACAAATATTTCTTGAGAACTTTGCTCTATTCATGATTTATATAAAAATGAAATAGAATCTATTGTTCAAAATAATTATTGAAAGAAAAAAGATGAGGAGCTTTTTGCTTTGTTTAAAAATCTATGATTTTGTTTGTCTAATAGAAACAATGAAATATTAAATCTCTTGAAAGAAAAGTATTGATTAAACTTTAAAGAAGAACTTGACATAAGTTGAGGATTTAGAATTAATGATAATTTAGTAGATGATTGAACTCCAAATAATATAAAATCTTTTTTTGATAAAGACTATACAAGAAAAAAAGATGGTAAGATATATTCAAGATGATATTGATACTATTTTAATTTTCCATGATTGAAAGTTGAAAAAGGGAATTATGTTCTTGATGTTAAAGAATTTCTAAAAAATATATCTAAATATTATGAGGATGTAAAATCATATTTATGAGAGTTTGAATGAAAAAAAACTTCCCAACTTGATAGTAAAGAAAAAAAATTGTTATCAATTTGACTAGAACACTATAAAAACATTCTTTTTTATTTACAAAATTTTTTAACATCAGTTTTTAATAAAAAATATTTGACTAAAAGTATTTTAAATATATCAGATAAAAATTTTTCTTACCTTTTTGTTGATATAAACAATAGAGAAATTTTGCCTGAAATAAACAATTTATTGAAAAAAGAAATAGAGTATATAGTTTCATACTTTTGAGATATAATTTTATGAATTGATAATAATAAAGAATTTAATTACAATCCTAATATAAGTTTTTCAAAACTAATAGATGTTATGGAAAATTTATATCAATGATCTTTTGATAAACAAAAAGTATATATTGAAAGACTTGAAAAAAAATCTAATTCTTGAAAACAATCTAATTTATATGCTGAAAATAAATTAATAAATAAATCAAACAACAAATTAATTTGAAAGTTATCTAGAACTATCAGGGAAGAAGATAACCCAGTAAAACAATTACTATCTTGTCATAATATATCTCAAAGTATAGCCAAAGAAACGAAATTAATTGACTCTATTGGTATACTTTATTGATGAATAGAGATACCATATATTATGAAATATGTTTTGACTAGATTTTGAAATAGGGATTCTTGAGATATTAATGTAAAATTATTAAATTTATCTGAATATAATAATAGAAATCTCAAACAAACTAGTACTATATGAAATTATGACCCTACTGGTTCATTTGATATTTCTAAAAATAATGAAGCTAGATTACAATTAATTTTAGATGATAACGCATATATTTGAACCACTTTACAAGTTGCATCAAATATATGAGCTTCAAAATGACCAGTTTATTCTTGAGTTTCTGAAGTTGGTTTGAGAAGATGAGTAATTTGAAATTTAGCACAGGGTTCTAATATAAGTTTTTTATTATCAAAGGTAGCTGATTCTTCATCAGTTACTCCTATAAGAAAAAATAAATGAAATTATTTAAATATGGTAAATGCTTATATAATTAAAAATTTACCATGATTTGTTTGAAAGCTTTAAAATTATTTATTTCCAATAAGAAGTTCTATTTTTACACCACCTAGGACTTAGATTTGGGACTCTATTAACTAATCACTCTATAATTAAATCAATTCATACTTTTTCAAGAGGGATTAAATTTCCCAAAATGGATATTTCACTGAAAAAAAATTCACTATCTGTTAATCTTAAAGCTTCTTTTATTTTTCTTTTTCTTAGCTCCCAACAACTGTATTTGTCATAATTTTCTCTTGTATCATTTAATAATATATCACTGCTAAAAAAATTATTTTTCTTATTTAGATTTATTTTTTTTCTATTGTTTTGAATGTTTATTGAGCAGGGGAAAAATTGAGTTTCATCGTTTATTGCAAAATTACCATTTGTAAAAATATTTGAGTTATTTTCAAAAAAAGGGTCAGAATCACTTCTATCTATATTTACTGCTTGATAGGGGTCACATATTGTTTCATTTGATATGAATGTTATATCACTGTATTGTGGTATATTATTAAATAATGATTTTTTTGTTGTATCTTGAATAATTACTTTTCACAATCCTAAAATTTCTAGGATTTTATTAGAATTTTGTGCTACTATTTTTCATATTTCAAATCAAATATTATATATGTTTTTAAATCCATTTCTTCTTGCTTGTATAGCTTGTGCTAAAGTTAATATTCATATTCATGATCATAAATCCATTCACATATAATTTCACTCAAATTTGTTTTTATTTATTTTTCTAGATACTATGTCTTCTACTATTTTTACTGTAGATGCTATATCCATTGCCATTCTCAAAGGGTAGTCTTGAGCATGATAGAATCAATCTATTTTATCTAAATTACTAAAAATATAATCTTTTTCAAAAGACATATCAATTTTAGCTGTTTTATTTATTTTAATAAAAAAATTATTCAATTCATCAAGAGGAATTTTTTTATCTACAAAATCTAGATGATAGTAACAAAATATATATTTTGTTACTAAGTTTATTAGATATTTAGAGCTTATTTGATTTTTAGGATCAGATAAAAAATTAATTTCATCTTCCAATGATCTATGTTTTAAATAAAATTCTCTATTTATTATATTAAATCATTTATTTTTCAAAATGGTTTTAAATTAATTTGTATTATATTAAGTATAATACTTATCATAAATTATAAGTCAAGCACTGTAATTTTATAAAATTGACTTTTGTATACTTATTTATATAATAACTTATAGGAGGGTATTATTATTATAATTTATAAATATCATGAATAATTTATGAGCAATGATTACTTGAGCTCGTGATGGTATATGACAACAAACAGCAATTTATTTAAAAAAAGACCATGATTTTGAATTAAACTTGGTTTGATGAAAAGATATAGATTGACTTATAGCCTCTTGAATATCTATTTGAGCTTCATTTGTAATTACCTGAGATTTATTTACGCCAAATGTGGCTTATACTGAAGCTTTAAACTCTAAAAGTAGAGTACAAGTTCTAAATGCTGCTATAAATATAGATAATGTAGAAGATAAAGATGAACAAGTAAGACTTGCTGAAGTTCAAAATTCGTTTTTAGAAGAAAAGCTTTTAGAACTTGAATATAATAATATTGATAATCCAATTCTTTTGGTTGTTATTACTTCTGTAACTTCTTCTTTTGTTGATATTTTATGAGAAAAAGCACTTAAGAGGTCTGCATATGCTTTGATGAAAAATAAACACTCTGAGATGTTGAGAGGTTATTCTCCTATTTTAGTTGCTTCTTGAGTTTCAGTAGTAGATGTTCAACCATGACTTGTTCAAACTGAAATGGTTAAGCATTTAGGAGAAAATTGATTGAAGCTTGCTAATATATTGTGAAAAAAGGCTGATAAGAAAAAAGAGTCTGATGATGAAACTATTTATACTCAAGAAAGGGCACTTACTCCTCAAGAAGTATGAAAAGCTATATCTGATATGATTTCATATCGTATTAATAGAAATGAGATATGCCCTTATGAAAAATACCCTATAATAAATCAAGCTGATTTAGATATGTATTCTAAATAATTGTTTTTTAAAATCAGGCTATCTAATTTAATACTATAAAAACCCTCTTTGAGGGTTTTTATAATTGATATAATAAAAAAGGTTTATTATCTTTTGTAATTACAATATAGATATTAGGTCTTTTTTTAATATTCTCAATATTAACTAAAAACACTTTTTTTTACTATGTTTTCTATTTCTTCTTCACTTGGTTTTTTTCATTTTTTCTATATTGGAAGTTTTTTATTTTCTATAATTTATTTTTTAATGAATTTTTGTTATAACAAATCATTAACTTTAGAGTTTATATCTGATTCTCAATTATCTCACTCTCAAAAATATAATATAGGGTCCAATATCATTCATTTATATATACCTTTATCTATATTATTTTCTTTTGTAAGTGAATTATGACTAAAAACAATAAGATAAAATTTCTCATCATAACTAAAACTTCCAACATATTCAGGAATTTGCTTATTTTCATCTATCGGGATGGAATTAAATTTGTTATCTTCAAATAAAAAGTTATTCTTAAATTCATTTATTGTATTATCTCCTACCAAATGATTTGGGCATTCTAAAAGGTAATATCATGGCCATATTCATTCAGCGATATTGATGTTTGAAGTAAATGATTTAAATTGCTCACTTTTAGTAACAAAGCCAACCATTTTCCAATACATAGATTTTGGCGCATTATCACTTATATCTTGAACTTCAATATTACTTCATGGTGGTATATAAGTCATGTTATTTTTTCAGGGTAAAATTTCTTTTGAGTTCATATTTTTATTGTTTAGGATTTAATATAATTATATTATTTATTTTTATTTTTTCAATTTTTTTATTTATATTTTTATTTGTAGTTTTTATTTTTTCATTTCATCACTATACTCTTGTTGTAATATTTCCAAATTGTTTTTATCAATTTTACTTGATCAAAAATCTATAATATAATATTTACCATCTTCATCCTTCATAATATTTCACCAATGAAGATCTCAATGATTAAGCCCATTTTCCTTTAACAACTCATCAAGTTCTTTTATTTGTTTAACCAAAGTTTCTGTCATAATAGAATTATACATTCTTTTATATCGCTTATTTTTCTCCATTAATCTTTTATGGTCTTTTGATCATTCAGCAGGAATTAGTAAGTGGTTTTTTTTCAATGTTTTCATAATTTCAAAATCATTTAATCATTCGTAACCATTTGGAAATATATTTTTTTCATTTATAAATTTTTCATTATGTTCCAAGGCTGCAATTGTTTTTAATGAATGTCATTTTATTCTTGTCATACTAAAAATTCATATTTCTTTGTTTATAATATTAGACTCAACTATATTAAATGAATTAAGAAGTGTTTTTTTATCTTCAAGTCTAGGTAGTTCACGAAGCATTTCTACTCATAGATAAAATAAGTCTTGATTTTCCATTTCTATTTCAGTTTTTCCTTGTTTTCAAGGCTTATCAACTTTTATAACAGTTTCTTCGTTTGAGGGATTTTTTAGTATTACTGCATTTTTTCCTGTTCATATTACATCTGATAATTTTATTATTTTGTTTGGAAAAATTTCTCTTAATTTTTCATAATTTGAAGAATTATTTAAAAATTCAATTTCTTCTGTTAATGATTTTTCTTTTTCTCAAATTTCATTAGCTCTATTTTTAACATCCTTTCTAAAACTTCTACCTCATCTTTTTCTACCACTTATTCATTTTTCCAATAATACTCTTCTTTCTTCTTTACTAAATCAAGCTTCTTTTAATATTCTAGCTTTTTCTGAAATTTCTAATTGATTATAATTGTAAACTCAAGCTCAATCTCTGTCACTTCAAACTTCATGTGCTTTTATAATAGCATCTTTTTGAGTTTGACTTAGTTCTTTTTCTAAATAAAACTCTGCTGCCTTTAACCTATCATTGTTTCATAAACCTGCTATGTCTTTGGCAGAAGCATTTCTGAAATCTAGATTTGTTTCTCATTCTAGATTTCTACTTGGTATTTCAGTATTTCATTCTATTTCACTGTCATTTTTCCTAATTTCTAATTCTCCACCTGATACTTTTTCTCTCAAATCTATAACAGCTTCTTTAAATTTTGCCTCTGGAATTGCTAGGCTTCATTCAGCATCTAATAATCATCATTTTACAAGTATATTATATTCCTGTGGACTTAATGTAGTATCGTCTATCTTTATTTCTTGATTTCATCCTTTTGTAGCTGATATTCAAGCCATTTTTTTATTTATATAGTATCAACCTACTTTTCATAATAACATAAGTTTCAATCATTCACTATACATATCACTAAAATTGACATCATTTCAAAAAACATATTTTTCATTTAAGTATGATGCATAAGTTCATATACTAAAATCAACAGCATCTACTCATGCTTCTTTCAAAATATATGGCGCGGCTACTTTTAATCATTCTTTGGACATAAGTTTTACTCCAGAAGTTGTTAACGCCTGACTCATTCATTGCCTTGCCGCAGGGTTATTTAAAACTCTTCCTAAAACAGTTCATCAGAGTTTACTTAATCAAGCTCATATTTTCATTCATCCATAATTTAGAATAAACTCAGTTCCTGCTCTTTTTCAAAATTCTCACAAACTATCATAACCTTGTCAATTTATAGCAGAATTTAACGCTAATCATGTAGCAGTTGATGCAACTGCTCACCATAGCAGTGGAGCTGTAGCAAAAACAGCAGGTGCTGCTGTTCATCATGATGCAACTGTAACTACAACGGCAACTACTATAGTTGATACTATAATCGCACCTGTTTTTGCTGCTTCTATTGTATTATTTATTGTTTCATCACTCAGATTAAATGATCAAATTCAACCCATGTCAAAATATAGATGATATATCTCAGCATCAATTCAACTTAAACCTAACTCTTCTCATTCGTTTTTTCCATCAAACATATCTCAGAAGCTTGTACTTGAAATATTTGAAATTGTTTCTTCAAGTATTTCTGATTTTGTGTCTAATATTATATTATTAAATACTCATGCTATTGAGTGATAAATTTCATTTGCTAGTATATCTCTTTGGTTTTCAAATAATTTTAATTTAGAATTTTGTTCTGCTAATTTTTCGTAATTTTTTTCCGTGAGTCAGTTTTTACTTAAATCGCTATCCAATTCATCAAGTGATTTTTTTTGTTCTTCTAGTTGGGATAGTATTTTCTCTATAGAATTTTCTTCATTGTTTCAATTAGCTTCCATATTGTTTCACTGAGAATTTTCATCATTAGTATTTATTTCAGGGAAATGTATATCGTATTTTGATGATATGTTTGTAAAAAGAGTTTTGTTTTCCTCAATTTTTTTATTTATTGTTTTTTGTTGGCTTATTTTTTCTTTTAATTGTTTTGCTTCATCTCAGTTTCAATCCATTTGTTCCTGAAATCTTGCTAGTGTTCATACTTTTACTTTTTGTTCAAAACTAAGATCTTTGTAATCGGTTCATTCTGATATATCAGATACAAAATCAAGTCAGAGAACTGTTTGGAAATTTGATTTACTCCCATCTGCTTGTGTAATAGGAAGTGGTGTTGTAAAAAAAGAATCATTTACAACATTTTTATAATCTTTTCTATCCATAAATGGATCTTTGAAATCTATTTTTCAGTTTTCTATAAGCTGGTCTATGGCTCATCATTTTGATAGAATTACATTTTGCAATACATTCATTGCTGTTTTTGGATCCTTTAAGCTGGAGTCAATAGTATTATATCTATCAGTTATTAGCTTAGCAAAATCAAGCATTTCTTGAGAAAGAACTTTTCTTTTTTCTTCTCAAACACTCTTCATTTCTGTTGCAAATTTTTGTGATAAATACGTATTAAAAGTATTTGATAGTAATTGATAATTTCTCTGTACTGCATCTGATTGTAATCAATTTGCATCTATACTTGCATGTACCTTTTTCAGGTAATCAAGGCTTTCCCTCGTAGTCATAGAATTAATCATACTTGGGATCATTTCTATTGCTGTTTCAATTCCTTCTTCATCTTCTAGAGCTTCTGCTGATCCTTCGTATTTATCTCCAACTCCAACTACTATTTTGATATACTTTTTTTTTCTATTTAGTATTGTTTTTTCTAGTTCTTGAATGGTTTGTTCAGGGAAATTTTGGTTTTTTGCATGTTGAAGCTGTTGTTCTAGTTCTTTTATTTTAGACCCTGCATTTTCTTTGAAATTCTCAAGTTTTTGTTCTTCTTCTCTATCTATTTGATCTAGCAGCTCATCTTCATTTTTTTCAAACATGTCTTCTATGTTATCAAACTCTAAATCAAAGTCGTTTATAATTTTTGTTACGGCTGTTATAAAATCAGAGTTGTTTTGAAGATTGTGGGCAACTTCCTGTTGCAGTTCAGTGTTTCAGTTTAGTTTCTCTGAAGAGTTTTCAAGTGATTGTAAAATATTTCTTTGTTCTTCAGGAGCTCTTGATAAATTATCATTCATAATTTTATTTTTATACTATAAAAACTTTTCTAAATTTTTTTCTATCTCTAGGGTTTCTTTTTCTCTCTCTATTGACTCATTTTTTTTAATTTTATTAAGATTTTTAATAGAGGCTTTTATTTTTTTATTTTTTATTTTATCTTGAGAATTATTTATAGTTTTAATTAGTATGGCTTCTAAAATATCTAAATCTTGTTTTTTTATGTCTTTTTTTTCAAATTTTTTATACAAAAACTCTGCTCATTCTAGCGATCAGAACAGGCTTTTTATTATTTTGAGGATGATTTTCTTTTTCTCATTGCTTTTCTCCATTTTTTAAAATGATATAAATATATATTATATTAAACCATAAATTTTCGAAAAAAACAAATTTTTAAGCTTATTTTGATACTAAATTTAATTAAATTTTAAAAATGTTTTTGGAAATATTAAAAGAGTATTATAAAAAATAGTTTAACTATTTTTAGTCTAACTATTTTATTTGTTTACGAGGGTTAATATAGAATTTTTTAATTATTTTGATTTTTTTATAATACTACAGCAATTTTACTCATCAATTTTAAACTATTTTGATGGTCTTGCATATTTGCAGCAATGCAGCAGTCAGCTATCACATTTACACTGTAGTCTCTATCATGAGCTTCTCTAACTGCAGATTCTACTGCTAGGTCTGTTGCTACTCCAATGATTGTTATATTTTTAATATTTTTAGATTTTAGGTATTTATTTATTCATGTCTCAAAAAAAGCACTTACTCTTGTTTTGACAAATATCTTCTCTTGGTTTATAGCTTTTAGTTCATCTAAAAAATTGCTTGACCAGGTATTTTCTTCAAGAACTTGAAACTCATGAGCTTTTCAAAAAAGGGGAGAGTGTTTAGGCTGGTTTTCATAGTTTTTACTAAAACTGATTTTTACATGAATTATTTCATCTTTTTTTTCTCTTGTTTGTTTTAGTAGTGTTTTTATGTTTTCTATGGAGTTATTTTCTTGTGCAAAATCGTAGTATCATTTTTTTGAGAGTTTTCACTTAGGATGTATAATTTCATTGATAAAATCTATTAGTATAAGGGCTTTTTTGTTCATGATTAGTATTTTTTTAAATTAAAATCAATTTTGTAAATCAAGTATTTGATTACTTATTTAGATTTACATTATATTTGAATAGTCTGTAAAAGTAAAGTTTGGTTTTTGGGTGTGAGATATGTAGTGAATAGTTGTGTTTTTTGTTGATTTATTAACAATTATTGTTATATTGTGTTCATAATTTAAAATTTATTTAAGATAAATAAATAAAATTTTTATGACAACTATAACAGTAACAAATTTAGAGTTAGCTCATAAGTTTTGAGTTAGTATTCAAGTTTTTCAATCTTGGTTTAAAAGATGATTTTTTAATGACTTAAAATCGTGAGAATAATTTTTTGAAAAAAATATAGATATAATCAAAGCAAAACCTTTTATTAAATGGGTTTGAGTTAAAAGACAGCTAATTTCTCAATTTGAAAAACTTTCCTCAATCTTAAAAAGAAATGGATATAATAATGACATTGATAAATTACAATCTACAAAACCAAAAAGAGATGGGAAAGACTTTGTAAGTTTTAACAATGAAACTTTTTCTTATAGTCTTAGAGGAGACAAAAACAAGTTATATAGAAATACTACTAAAGCTTCAAGGTCTACTAATATGATAAGTGTATATATTCACTTATGAAAAAATATACTAGATTATTGGAACAAATATAAAGCTACTGGAGAAACAATTCCTATAGATTTTGATAATATAATATAAGAAATTAATATGAAAAAAGAACAATCATATAGAGCAAGTGTTTGAGCTATAATTATAGATAGTTCTTACAATTTTTTACTTGTAAAATTAGAGTGAGAAACAAGAGATAGGTGGGATTTTGTGAAATGATGAATGAATGTATGAGAAAATGAAAAGCAAGCTATACTGAGAGAAATTTGAGAAGAATTGTGACAAAAATTCTCTTGTGAACTCATTTGTAAGTCCTCTTGGTACTTTATGTATAATTGGTCTGAAGGATTACAAAAAGAGAAAGGGTATAGATGACAAGTAAGGCAAAATTATTGGGTAAGGTATTTATGATGAGATGTTCATTTGGATTCTAAAGAGTTATCTGAATTTATATGGGTATCATCTGATAAAATCAAAGAGTACCTTAAAAAAGCTTGATTTCCAGATATTGAAATTGGTAGATTTTTAAGTGATTTTAAAGAATTGAAGAAAATAACTTAATCTTATTTTTGGTTATTTCCCAAAAATAATTATTCTATATATCGTGAAAATATTATAATTTTAATTTTTATTTTATTTAACTACTCTAGACCTTACCTAAATATACTGATATATTCAATGATGTTGAAACTTATACAATAACTTTATATAGACCTAAAATACAACTAGAGCTAGAGAATTTTCAAAGTTTGTATTATAAAACTCAAAAGAATTCTTATTATAGATTTGTGTAGAAATGTCTTTTAATTTTATATACTGAGTATAAAACAAGGTTTAATTTTACACTAGAGTAATTTAAGGTAGAATATTATTTATTTCCTCTTTTTTTATAGACTTTAATATTTTATCTATATGATACTTTAGCATATCTCTAGTTCATACATCTAAAGCCCTTTGTCAGGATAACATTCATGTGAATAGTACAGGACATCTTTCTTCAAAGACTCCCTCAGAAGGATCCCAATATCATTTTTTTCATATTTCCTTGTACTTATTTCAATACCATTTTTCTTTTAAAAATTTTGATGCTTCAGCGCTTATAACAACTATTATTTTAGGTTTTAAAATATTTATCAATTTTCTAGTTATTTTATACTGGGCATCAAAAAATTTTTTATGGTTATTTATAGCTTTTGTGACTTTTCATTGTTGAGTACCTCTAAATTGAAATAAATCTATGTGGTTCCAATTATATATTCCATTTGTACCAGGAAATAAATCAATTAATGATTTGTAATAAATATATGGTTTTTCTTCTCATTTGTAACTTTCTGACTCTATATCTTTTCTAATACCAGTTTTGTTTATGTGTTTATATCTTTTACTCCGTAAATAAAAGTCTTTTAAATATCAAGCTGGATTCATTCACACAAAAAGAATTTCAGCATTTTTATCAAACATATCAGGATTATAGAATCAAGGTACTAGTAATTCATTTTTTGGAAAAGAAGTGTAATCAGAAGTGTAATCAAATAATTTTTTTATTTTATCATTAATTTCTTTGATTTTTTTCATAATCATTTTTCAAAGACTAATATTACAGATTGGTCTGGAAAGCCGAATTTTGTTTCTATTAGTAATCAAACACAGGCTTCAAGTAAAGATTTTATACATTGGTATTCCCAAGGAGACTCGAACTCCTGTTTCCGGCGTGAGAGGCCAGCGTCCTAACCAACTAGACGATGGGAACAAGCAAACAAAAAAGAAACAAAGTTTCTTTTTTGTTCTATTTATTTAAATTATCCCAATTTCACACTAATTTCTTGTTTACTCATTCAATCAATTTCAGTAGTAACACCAGAAGCCCTAGCAGTACCTTGAACTATTTTCATTGCTCAAGCTAAATCTTTTGCATTTAGGTCAGGCATCTTTTCCTCAGCTATTTCTTTACATTGATTAAGGGTTAGATTACCAACTTTTTCTTTTTGAGGAACTCAAGAACCTTTTTTAAGATTAATCTTATTTTTTATCAAAGTACTCATAGGAGGTTGTTTTACAATAAAATCAAAAGACCTATCTTCATACACTGTAATAATAACAGGAAGTTTAACCCCCATTTTATCTTTGGTTTGTTCATTGAACTTAGTTGTAAATTCCTGAATAGGAACTCAATATTGTCAAAGGGCAGGACCAACAGGAGGAGCTGGATTAGCTTGCCCTCAAGCAATTTGTAATTTTATATATCATTTTACCGCTCAAGCCATAATAGTTAATTAATTTTAATATAATTTTGAAAATATATAACTATAAAACATTACAGTTTTCGGGACTAACATTTTTTATAAATATATATCACCATAATTTTATGGATTTATTTTTTTAGAAGCCCACAAATGTTATAGAAAAATAAAAAAAAATCAAATTTTTTTATTGATTTTTTAGTATTTATGTGTTAATATAAAAATGTATTTAAAGTAGCTTTTAGGTATCCTTGATTTTTATAGAAAATTTCTTGAGATTTATTCTAAAATCACTTAATAAAACCAAATAAAATGGATAAAAAAATATTTGAAATTCTTGTGTCAAAAGATAATCTTAAATGACCTTGAATTTTTGAGCACATTTTGATTATACTGCATAATGTATTTGAAGATTTTAAACAAGATATAAATCAAAATAATTTTTCTTTTGAAATAAGTAAAATAGCATGAAGGATAAGATTTTTTATTGTTTCACCTTCTAAATATAGCTCATTTTTAAAAAATCAAATATACGCACATTTTAGTGATGTTGAAATAATAGATGTTTGAGATTATTTGGAAAAAATACCTAACTCAAAAATGCTAGTTTGAGAACTAAAAACATCCAAACATTTTTTATACCCTATAAAAAGTTTTATAGATATACAAGAAGAGTGAACTAAAGATATGGTTGACCCTTTTTCTTCTATAACATCATCTTTAGATAAAGCATGAAAATACTCTATAAATACATTTCAAATAAATTTTTCTCCCATAACTAACAAAAAATGGAAGAAAAATATATGAAAAAAAGCTAAAATACTAGACTCAAAATATCCTACTTTTATAAAAAGAATCTTTTTAGATGAGAAACTATTTTTTTATAAAATATTAATATTTATATTCATTGTATATCCAATAAAAGGTCTTTTAAGTATATTTAGCTTATTTATTCCCAAAAAAAATCAAGAACCATTAAGTGATATATCAGATGAAGAAGAAAAAATAAAACAAGAAAGACAAATACTAGAAGAATCTTGAGTAAAAGAATGAACTAAATTATCAAGAAATTTTTTAGAAAAAATCAAAAAACTAGGATTTATAACTAGTATAAACATAGTTTCAGCATCACAAGATACCATATCTTCAAGATGAACAATAAAAGAAATATTTTCAACACTTTGAATATTTAGTTGACCATGACAAAATAGTTTTATCTTGGAAAGTATAAGTAATGAAAAATCAAAGATTGAAGAAGTAAAAACAAGAAGTATATGAAAAAATAAATTTATACTAAACACAGAAGAAATTTCAGGTTTGATACATTTACCAACCAACTATGTAAAAACACCATGAATAAATTGGATAAATTCTAGAAATTTTGAACCACCATCTAACTTACCAATCATAGATCCAGATCTAAATGATGATATAAGCCCAGAAACTGATTTAACCCCAATAGGGAAAACCAATTTTAGATGAACAAATATGAGTTTTGGGGTATGACCAAATGATAGAAGAAGACATATTTATGTTATTTGAAAAACCTGAATGTGAAAATCTGTACTTCTTGAAAATATGATAATAGATGATATAAATAGATGAAGATGAGTAGCAGTTATTGATCCACACTGAGATTTAGCTGAATCTGTTATATGACATATACCAAAATCAAGAACTAACTCTACAATTATATTTGATCCTAGTGATACTGATTGGCCAATAGCATTTAATATGCTAGATGGAGTGAAAGCAGAACATAGACCACTGGTAGCTTCTGGACTTGTAGGTATTTTCAAGAAAATATTTTGAGATTCTTGGTGACCAAGATTAGAACATATACTGAGAAACACTATTTTGGCACTCATAGAATATCCAAATACCACACTCATATCAATACCACTTATGCTCACTTCAGATGTTTTTAGAAACAAAGTAGTAAATAAAATAACAGACCCAATAGTAAAAAAATTTTGGACACACGAATTTGCAAAAATGGCAGCTAATCAAAAAGTTGAAGCATCAGGTCCTATTCTTAATAAAGTATGACAATTTCTTAGCAGTTCAATTTTGAGAAATGTACTAGGTCAAAATAAAAATACATTCAATGTAAGATGGGCAATGGACAACAGTAAAATCGTAATAGTAAATCTTAGTAAATGAAAAATATGAGAAGACGCGTCAGCACTTTTATGAGCCATGATGATTACAAAATTTCAAATGGATGCTATGGCTAGAGCAGATACAGATGAAAAAGATAGAAAAGATTTTTATTTATACGTAGATGAGTTTCAAAATTTTGCTACTGACTCTTTTGCAACTATTTTATCAGAAGCTAGAAAATATAAACTTAATCTAGTAATGGCAAACCAATATATAGACCAAATGCAAGAGTCTGTTAGATGAGCTGTTTTTGGTAATGTATGAAGTCTTATATCTTTTCAAGTAGGTTATCATGATGCGTCAATATTAAAAGAAGTTTTATGAGCTGAAATAGCTGAAGATGATCTAACAAACTTGGCTAAATATAATATATATTTAAAACAACTTATAGATTGAATGCCATCACCAGTTTTTTCAGCAAAAACATTTCCACCATGCAAAAAAAATATAAAAGCCTTTGAAACTAGATATTCAAAAATATTAAATGTAAGTCGTGAAAAATACTCTAAACCAAGAGAGATGGTTGTGTGAAGAATTAATAAAACTATGGAAGATATAGATAAAGCAGAAGCTAATTGGGAGAAAAAGAAAGCAGAATTTGAAGAAAAGAAAAAAGCAGATAAACAAAAAAAACATGCACAAAATATCCAAACAAATAAATAATAATTTGATAATATTTTTATATGTTTATAATATATTTAAGTTTTTTAAAATTTAAAGTTCAAAATTAAATTTTAAAAGCAGGAAACTAAAATCTAATCATACATTTTTAAACAAAATTAACTTTTTTTATTATGTTTTATAGATTTTAAATAAAATTTAACAAAAAATGAAAATAGATAAAACTACATTAGCATTCTCAAATAAAATAGTTTTAAGAAATATAGACTTAGAAATAAAACCTTGAGAATTTGTTTTTATTATAGGACATTCATGAAGCTGAAAAACTAGTCTTATAAGAAGTATTATATGAGACTTCAAACCAAAATCATGAGATATAATACTTGATAACTCTATGTCACTTTATAAAAATAACAGTGATAGAGTTTTAGATGAATACAGGAGAAGTATATGAGTAATATTTCAAGACTATAAACTTATGGAATCAAAAAAAGTTTATGAAAATGTAGCTTTTGCTATGGAAGTTTGTGGTTATCAAGATAGTTTAATATCTAAAAAGGTACCTGAAGTATTAGAACAAGTATGACTTTTAGTAAAAAAAGATAAGTTTGTTCAAGAACTTAGTTGATGAGAAAAACAAAGAGTATCAATAGCTAGAGCTTTGGTTCGTGATCCTGATTTGATTATTTGAGATGAACCAACTTGAAATTTAGATCCAGAAACTTCTCTTTGAATAATGAAAATATTTGATGAACTTAATTCACAATGAAAAACAGTTATAATAGCTACTCATGATAAAAAAGTAGTTGATAGTATGGGAAAAAGGGTAATCAGTTTTAAGGATAAGAAAATATTTAGTGACAAACAAAAAGGGAAGTATAATTTAGATTAGTTATAAAAAAATATTAATTAACATCTTTTTTTATAAGTTCATTTCTAAATTTTTTGTAAAATCAAACCATGCTAGAAAAACTCTTTTTTATATTTAATCTTGTTTCTTTGCTATCTCAATATATTTCTTTATTTTTTATTGAGCTGAAATATTTATTTGAATAATACAAAAAATTATTATAGTTTTTTATTATAGCTTGAGTTTGGTAGTATCAAAATTTATTTTTTTCATATTGGCTTATTATAGCTTTTTTTATTTTTTTATTTAAGACTTTTAATTTATCAAATTTCTCTTGAGCTTTTTTATTTTTTAGCTTAGGATTATTTAATTTATACATATCTAAATTAAGTTTTTCTATTCAAGTTTTCATATTTAAATTATCTTCTATGAAACCAGCATTTATCATTTTTACCTGAAAAAAAGAAAATCCTATTAATATTGCTATAAAAAAATTAAGACATATTTTATATAAAAGTTTCATATAATTATTGATAAAAAAATAATTTTGATTATTATTTGTTAATAATATAATCTATATATTTTATAACTATATTTTAATATATGTCAAGTAAATATTATGATATTTTGTGAGTTGATAAAAATGCTAGTAGTGAAGAAATAAAAAAAGCTTACAGAAAAAAAGCGATGCAATATCACCCAGATAGAGCTTCTTGAGATAAGAAACAGGCAGAGAAAAAATTTAAAGAAATATGAGAAGCCTATGACACATTATCAGACTCAAACAAAAGAAAAAATTATGATATGTTCTGATCATCTAAGTCTAATCCTTTCTGATGATGAAGTTCTTATAGTTCATGATGATTTTCTTGATTTGATGATATTTTTTCTAGTATGTGATGATGAAATAGATGATCTTGAAAAACAAGTTGATTTGAGTTCAATTTTGAGGATTTATTTTCATGATGACAAACTAAAAAAACTAGGCAAGAAAGTAGAAAACCAGTTTCCCTAGATTTTGAAAAAACCTATGAAGTAGCTATATTTGATTTTATACTTTGAGCTAAAATAGAAGTTAGAGGGGTTTATTGACAAACTTCTATGATAAAAATTCCAGCTTGAACTAAACCTTGAACAAAAATGAGAGTTAAACAATTAGGTAAAAAACAAGATAATAAAGTTTGAAACTTAATCGTGAAGCTTGATGCTAAGATGCCAAAATATATATCTGAGATAGATAAAAATATGCTTGAAAGAATAAGAGACTCTATCTGATATTAAAAAAATAAGCTAGAAGTTTTTTCTAAATTTTTACTTAAATTTTTCTAAAAGTTTAAATATGAAAAATACCAAGCATGAGCTTGGTATTTTTTGGGACAGCTTTCTTAAAGTTTATTTTTTAGTTTAACAAGAACATCAACTACCACATCATCAAGGAGCACATCCTCCAGATCATTCTCCTCATCCAATTATACTTACAAGCATGGATTTAATTTCTTCTTCACTTGGTGTTTGTCATTCAAAAATAATATCTTTAAAATCTATAGAGTCTTCTTCTATTATTAATGCTGGTTCAGCTTTAATTCACATTGTATTTTTTATTTTTGAATCGTTTGTTTGCTCTAACTCAATAAAATCGGTTAAACCTAATTCTTCAAGTGAGACATTTAATACTTTAACTAAATCGCTTCTGCTTTTATCTTCTCAGTATATTATTATTTTCATAAATATTTATTTAGGAATAAAATATTTTTTATTAAATCAAAGAATATAATTATTTTTTTGTGTCTTTCTCATCATCTTTTTGCTCAGTTTTTTCTTCTTGTGATTCTTCCCCTATTGTTTCAATATCATCTTCTATTTTTTCCACTTTAGGTTTACTAGCTATTGCTATTACTTCATCTTCTTGGTTTGTTATTGTGATTCATTCTGGTACATTTATGTCTGATATTTTTATGTTATTATCCATTTCTTTAAGTAAAGATAAATCAACATCAATCTCTTTAACTAGGTGTCTAGGTAAACAGCTTATTTCAACTTCTTTTTGTAACTCTTCTAATATAGCTCACTGCTTTACAGCACTTGATTCTCAAACGAAATTTAAGGAAACCTTTGTTGTAAGTTTTTCTCATCTTGTAAGGGCAAAAAAGTCTACATGCATAAATTCGCCAGAAACTGGTTGTTTTTGATAATCATGAACTAATACTTCTATTTCTTTTTTACCTACTTTTAAGTCAATTATACTAGATTCACCAGTTTTTCTAAATAATTTTAAAAACTCAGAAGAATCAAGAGTTAAACTTATAGGTTCTTGATTTTTACCATAAACAATTCAAGGCAATTTTTTTTGCTTTCTTAGATGTTTACAGTTCTCATCTTTTGCTCTAATTTGAGCTTCAATACTAAAACTTGTCATAACATGTTTTTAATTTAATATAAAATATACAAAAACTCTATCTTTATTGTTTATGGAATTTTTGCAAGCTTATTCTATGCAAAAGGGAAAAATATGCAAAAGTTTTTTAGAAAGGTAGTTTTGTATTGCTCTTAGTTGATTCAAAACTTGAATTGTCTTTAGAATCATTTAAGTAAATACTATTTGTAGAGCTATTTTCGTTTTTTAATAAGATTCATCATATAAAAATTATAATTGAAGATATAATCAAAACTAAAATTCAAGCTCAATGATTTATTTGTGAACTAAACATTTTAAGTCACATCAAAACTCATAGATTACTTATTCATAAAATAAAAATCACCAAAGCAATAAATATTATTATTAAATAATCCCTAAATATAATATTTGTTGTTTTTTTTATTTTTTCTTTTTTATTTAGTGAAAACAGTAAAAACAGTATTAAAAATAGCAGTATTGTTATTATTGATGCACTAAATATTGTAATATTGTTAAAAGCATTTGATGATAAAGATTTATCAGTAGACTCAATCCATCCCATAAACATAGAAAAATATGAAATCAAAACTCACATCAGTATAATTATTTTTGAAAAGCTAAAAGACTCTATCTTAAACCTAGTGTAGTTTATTAAATGTTTAAAAAAATTTTTGATCTTTCTAGTTTTTACTCTGGAATTTTGCATAAATTATGGATTATTTATAAAAATATTTAAGTATTAAAATTATTAATTTTTATTATTATATTACTTATTTTTTTAAAAAGTAAAGAATAAAATATTTACTATTTTTTAAAATACTTTATAATGTTTTAGAATTTTTAAAGAATATATTTTTATGAAAAAAAAGAAAAAAATTAAAAATACATTTTTTGAGTTTAGTTTTTTGTTTTTTTCTTTTGTAGCCTCTTTTTTTAGAAGTATAAAGCTTTTTGTGGGAAATAAAAAAATTAAGGCTAACTTATTTTTTGATATACTAGACTTTATTTTTAAAATATGGCCTAAATATTTTTGGCAAGCACCAAGTTTTTATAAAATATTTTCTTTTCCTTGAGATTTACTTAGATTTATATTTAAAAGATAAAATCAAATATGAATAAAAATTGATTTACATTAATTGAAATAATGATATGAATTTTAGTTAGTTCTATTATACTTATAATTTGATTTCAAGCTGTTAGTTCTGTACTTGTTTGAAAAGTAAAACTTATTGAAGAAACAAATATAGAAAAAGAAAGTTTTTCTTTTATGCAAAAATTTTTTGAGGAAATAAAGGCTTGATGACTTATTGATTATGAAGAATATTTTAATAGAAAAGTGGTATGAAACAATAGTTATTCTTCATGACATTTTGATAAAAAAACATGATTTTGAAATTTTTGAGTAAACTGAGTCTTATGAACTAATAACTATGGAGATTGATTTTATTATTGTAGAAGCTGAAATTGAATTAAAATGAGTTGAACATGATGTATAAATAATTTTAATACAACACAATGAAATGTTTCTTCTAAGCCACAAAGGTATGGTCAGTATAGTTTTCAATTTATAGATTATAATTCAAATTATGATGAAGATTTAGGAGATGAAGATGGAAAAAATGGAATTATTTGAGATGATGATGATGAGTATTTATGAGTTTGACCAAAAGTTTTTGATCTAAGTAAAAATATAAAAGAGTTATACTTGATTTGAGCAAATAAAAAAAGTAGAACTTTATTTAGATGGACAGTCAAACAAGATCCTTATATAGATAATCCTAACTATGTTTGTAATAGCAGTGATTGAATAAATTTTACTTGAAGTGGTTGTTTATGAACAATAGAATTTTTGAAATTAGAATGAAAAGATTGGTGATTAGATCATGATATTTTAAATTCTGATAAAACAGGACAATACGACTGAGTAATAGATACTTGGCTTATAGACAAAGATTTCTCTTCTATAAAATGAAAAACAAACAGAGTTGTTGCTTGAAGTGATAATGAGAATTACCGGCTTTCCTTATTTCCAGAATCTATAAATGTAAAATCATTTGATATAAGAGCTTATCCAGACCAAAATCTTAAAGATGCATGGAAACAAACGGGGATAGATATCTCTCCTTATGTCAGACTTAATATGGTTTTAACTCCTAGCTTTAAAGTGAAGAGAAAAATAAAATGAAAAATACCTGAATTTAATCTTAGTACAACAATAAACCTAACAGATATGTTTAGTAAATAAATTTTTTCAAGACTTTTGGTAAATTTTAAAATTATATTATTAAATTATGAAAAAAAATAGTAAATGATTATCTCTTGTAATATCTATATCCATAAGTTTGATTATGGGGCTTTTAGCTCTATACATATTAGAATATATGATTCCTTTTTCAAAAAATACTAAAAATATAGAACATAGTGTTTCAGCTTATTATATGGCAGACTCTGCTATAGAGGATTCTCTTTATTCTATTATATGAAAAAAACTGATCTTTGAAAAAACTGATACTTTAGATATGACTAAAGCTAGAGATTATTCTATTTCTATGAATGCTAAATGAAAATCATTACCTACTCCTTGAGAATGAAATAGTGAATTTAATAAAAATTATAATAGAATAAAAATTTGAGAACCTATACAACTAGAAATCTGAGATAATATGATAACTAATATATCAAACTTCAAACTTAATTTTAGAGTTCCTAAAATAAATATTAACTCTAGCACTACTCTTTCTTGATGAGAATTAAAAATAATTAATTGGCAATTATCATGAAATAATAATATTTTAAATGCTTATAATACTCAAATAGCTTATGAAGATATTTGATCAACTATAAGTTTAGATGATAAGCAGTGAAGAAAATTAGATGATACTGTTGAGTCTTTTTGAGATTTTTACTCAAATAATTGTGGTTCTTGAAATTCTTGTATATTAAAAATGTCAGTAATAAATAAATTAGAATTAAGTGATTCTACAATTATACCTTACTTAGAATGGAATATAAAACTAGACCAAGAAATACCTCTTAGGTATAGGGTAATAGATACTATTTGAAGGTCTTATTGATTTAGAAAAACTTTAAGGATTAAGATAGCTCAACAAACTGTAAATGAAGCATATGATTTTGCTGTTTTTCAATAGTTAATTTTTATATAATAAATATTGTATTAAAACTCTTCTTGATTTTCATTTTGTAGATTATTAATTTTTTATATTTTAAGTGGCATTATTATATGTGTAAAATTTGAGTTTTGTTTTTCTTTTTCTGGGTCAACTAGAGGGGTTATTAGTATAGGTGCTAGGGCTGACTCAAAACTTATAGATATATGTGTTGTATCTATAACGCCTAATACTTCAAGAAAATAGACTGAGTTTATTCATATTATATTGTCTTCTCATTCTACTGCTCAAACTAATTTTGTCTCTCATTCTCAAATTTGTGTTTCATTTGTTTCTAAAACTATTCAGTTCTCATTACTGAAACTCATTTTTATTGAATAATTAGTTTCACGACTTAAAAGATTTATTTTTTTAAGCGCTTGTATTAAATCTATTCTATTTATTTCTGATTTTGTAGAGTGAGATTTTGGGAAAAATCAAGCATAATCAGGAAATTTTCCGTTTAACAACCTAGAGTAAAATTTTGTATTTTGGGAAAAAAATGCTAATCAAAGATTTCAGGAAACTATTCTAACATCTTCATCTGATTTTACTATACTTCTTATTTCTCCTGCTGTTTTGCTTGGTATTATTCAATTGAAGCTTGAATTGTTTTCTGTATTTAAACTTGTTTTATATTCACTCAATCTAAAACTGTCAGTGGACGCAAATATAGCCTCATTTTTCTTGATATTAACAAGTATTCACGCTAGCGTAGGTCTTATATTTCATTCTGCTGCGGAAAATAATGTTTTACGAATAGATTCTATTAAAACTTCTCATTTTATTTTTAGTGATACCTCTTCTTTTATGCTTGGAATTAGAGGGAAATCTTCACTTGGAGTTCATTTAATTTTTATTTTAGAGCTTTGTGATGTTACTTCTATATTATCTTTTTTTAGTAAAATTTCTACCTCATCATCCAATACGAGATTTATATAACTAGTAAATAATTTTGAAGGTATACAATAAGATCATTCAGATGTTATTTCTATGTTATCTTTCAAGCTATACTCTATTGCTGTTTCTAGGTTATTTGAGGTCAATACAACATTGTCAAAATTTACTTTTAACATTATGTTTTCAAGTATAGGTGTAGTTGTTATAGATGCTACAGCGTGGTTTACTATATCAAGTCATTTTTTTAACTCTAGAGTTTTTATCTTGAATTTCATTTTTTGAAATATTTAAATAAATATTATTATTATTTTTACTTAAAAAAGTTTATTTTTCAAGACCTTTAAAAATTTTATGTTAAAAAGTTACTAAACTATTGGTTTAGAGTTTGGTATTCATACTTTTCTAGGGTATTTTTTGTTTGTGGTTTTTAATTTTTCTATAAAAACTATTACTCTTTTTTGACCTTGTATTTCATAGTTTTTAACTTTTAATATTTTTGCATTTAGCTTGGTGAGAGCTTTTTTTATGGATTTTAATTCTTCTTTATCTTCCAATTTGTATGCGCAAAAAATAGCTCCTACTTTCATTAATGGAATAGCGTATTCTAATAAAACTGGAAAATATGCTGTAGCTCTACTAACCACATAATCATAATTTTCTCTATGTATTATATTTTGACCTAATTCTTCAGCTCTTGCATTTATTGTTTTTACATTTTTAAGTCATAATTTTTGCACAAACTCTTTTACTGCTTTTAATTTTTTTCATACTGAATCTATTCAAATAAACTCTACTTTGTTATTTATTATTGATAATGGAATTAAGGGAAATCATCAACCTGTACCTAGATCTAAAACTGTTGCTTTTTGCTCAAATTCTAGAAAAATATTTAAAATTACTGAATCTAAAAAGTGTTTTAATATTATATCTTTTTCTTCTCTTATTGAAGAGAGATTTATTTTTCAATTTTTTTCCATAAATATTTGCAAAAAGTTTGCAAATATTTCTAATTCTTTTTCTTCTAGCTCTATATCATATTTTGAGAATATATTTTTTACTTTTTTTATTTTTTCTTGCATTTGTTTATCAAAAATTAAAATAGCATTTTAATAAAAATTATTATAAATTTTAATTTAATTGCAAATGAAACTTTATTTTTTCTTTTTTAGTGCTATTATATACTAAAGTATTTTTTTAAAAATTTTAGTATGTTTAAAAAAACTATAGCTTTGACTTGATGATCTACTTGAGGACATGTTTTTCCTTTATTGAGTCTATATAACTATTTACTTGAAAGTGAACATTACAAATTTGTATGGTTTTGAGAATATGATAGTTTAGAAGAAAAAATGGCTAAAAATTATAATATTTTATTTCATGATATTAGTTCTTGAAAGATAAGAAGGTATTTTGATTTTAGAAATTTTTATGAACCTCTTAAAAACCTTACTTGAATAATCGAGTCACTTTTTTTTATAAAAAAATGTAGTGTTGATATAGTTTTTTCTAAGTGATGATATGTTTCCTTGCCTACTGCTATTTGAGCTAAAATAATGTGAAAAAAGCTTTTTATACATGAATCAGATACTGTTTTTTGACTTTCTAATAAGCTTGTTTCAAAAATGGCAGATAAAATTTTTTATGGTTTTGAAAATGATAAAATAGATAATGTTAAACATGTATTTACATGACAAATTCTTAACCCTGAGCTTTTAGACTCAATAAATAATTTAGATTTGAAAGATAATAAAGTTCAAAAGGTTTTAGTTGTTGGCTGAAGCCAATGATCAAAAAAGATATTTGAGACTCTTTTGTCAATATTACCAGATTTAGATTTTCTTGATTTTCAAGTTATTCTTGGAGATAAAAATACATCTTTTAAAGATGATTTTCAGAAATTTAAAAATGTTAAAACTTATGATTTTGTCTCACAAAAAAATTTATGAGTTATTTTAAAGGATTCAGATATTGCCATAACTAGGGCTTGAGCTACTTCTTTGTATGAACAAAATGTTTTTGGACTTCATTCTATAATAATTCCCATATCTTCTAGTGCTTGAGATCATCAAGTTGAAAATGCGCTTTATTTTAAAAAGCATTTTGAAAGTGATGTTATCTATGAGGATGAGAACTTACCCTTAAACTTGAAAGACAAACTTATAAAATATAGGGATTTGAGAAAAGTTTGACTAAGGTTAGATAAGTTTTATAAAGCTCTTAAAGTCATTGAAGCGAATATAAAATAAACATTTTTTTTGAGCTAAAATTATGTTTAATTCAACTTATTTATAACTCTTATTTTATATTGATAAGAGTTATTTTTTAAAATTGTATTATTTTTTTGACATGATTTTTTTAATATGTTATCATTTATTAGGTTCAAAGGTTTTATAAAAAATTAAATCAACATATTATATTTTTAAAACAAAAAAAAATGGAAATAAATTTTAAGGAGATCGTAAAAGATTTTGATAGTTTAAATTTAACAGAACTAAATTCTAGTGCTAGTTTTTTAAAGAGGATAGATAGGAAATTTTTGCTTACAAATCAAGAGTTTAAGGAAGTTTTAAAAGATTTAAAAAAAGATTTTAAAGTTCTTGAGATAGCTAATAAAAGAGTTTTTAATTATGATAATGTTTATATGGATACTGATGATCATACTTTTTATAAATGGCATCAAGATGGTATGAATTCTAGAACAAAAATAAGAACAAGACTTTATAAGGATTCTGATTTAGCTTTTTTTGAATACAAGCATAAAGTTGATTGAGTTACTAGAAAATATAGATATGAATTTCCTAGTGTAGAGCATTGAAAAATGACAAAAGGTAAGAAAAGATTTTTTGAGTGAGTTTGGCAATCAATATATGAATGAGAAAAAGTTCCTAAAATAACTCCTGCTATAAAAACAAAATATAAAAGGATTACTTTAGTTTCTAAGGTTTGAGAAGAAAGACTTACTATCGATTTTGAAGTAAAAACTCAAAATCTTAGAAATTCTAAACAAAATGAAGTTGATTTAAAAAATTTAGTTATAGTTGAAAGTAAAACTTTAAATAAAAATTGTAAAAGTTTGGAAGTAATGAAATCTCATGATATCAAGAAAGCAAAAGCTTGTAGTAAATATTCTCTTTGAGTTGTATATGCTGGTTTAGCTGAAAAATATGATCATTTTGCTGAAACTATGCAAAAAATTAAAGAGGTTAGGTTTAGTAGTTTAAAAAATAGAAAAAGAAAGCAAAATGTTACTAGTTTTTGAAATATTAATCAATTTATCAAAAAACCTATCGTTGTAAATTGTGTAAATTAGCTATAAAAAATGACTCTATAAGAGTCATTTTTTATAGCTTCATAATCAAAATTTGATTTTTTTTAATTTATAGATAAGTCATCATTAATAATTCTTTTGGTGTTATCTTTTACCAATTTTGCTAGTTCAGGATTTACATCTCTTAGTCAAGTATATCAATATTGGTAATTAGTCTCAAGAAAATAAAGTTCTATTTCAGAGTTATCTTTATTCCAAGATGGTACTATATCAATAGCAAAATCTCTAGGAGTACCTAACTTTTCTTCATCATCATAAAAAGAGTAAATCTTATCTGCTAGCTGTTTTGCTTTTAGATAAACAGTATTTTCCATGTCTTTTGCTTTTGACTCAATTTCAGGATCAGTAATATCTTCTGGTAAATTTTTTTTATATATATTTTTGAGTGTAGATGAAAGCTCTCCTCATTTTCCTCAAAGTGATATGTTTGCACTAACAGAATTTGTTGATAATTTTGAATATCAGTTTATTTCAAATTCATCATTTATTCTTTGACATATTAATCTGAATTCAACAATATTTCATTTTATAGTTTCATATGGGATAGCTTCTTCTATAATTGGGTTATTAATTTCTTTAAGTAATTCTATTAAAAATGCTTTTATTTCAAAATTATTATTATAATACGCTTTCATATTTTTTTTATTGTCATAATAAGTGCTAAAAGCTTCTTTTTTATCACAATCTGTATCGTACATAGTTCTAATAATTTTTTCTAAGGCATTTCTTTTATCATTGATTGATTTTTTCTTCTCATATATAAATTTTCTAAAATTAAATGAGTCACTTTCTATATAATTTCAATTTTCAGTTTTTTTAATTCTTATGATTGAGTATCCTCATCAACTTCTAGCACTTTTTATGTATAAATCATTTGGATGTCAAAGTATTAATTCTGCAATTTTGTCAACTAGTTTAATATCATATTCTTTTTCAATATTTCATACTTTAGTACAAGTAAATCATTTTTCACATAATTTAGAAATAAAATCTATCAAGCGCTCTTTGTTATCTTTTAAATGTTTTGTTTCTTCATCTGCTTCTTTTACAATATTATTTTCAGAATTTATGGTAAATCATGTTTTATTTGTTCTTACTCTAAACCCTTCTTTCATGTTCTCTAATATAAATGAGTATTCCTCTTCTTCTCCTATTTTTGAAATTATATCATCATAGGGAAAATTTATTAAATTCTCGGGTTTAAAATTAATATATAGGCTTTGTTTATTTTGGAATAACTTTCTTATATCTAATTGAGATGTTGACTTTAAAATACCACTTTGTTTATTTATTTGATTTTGTACAGTTTTATCATAAGGTCATGATTCTATCTCGCTTTTATATGATCTTTCTCTTTTTATTTCATCCGAAAGTATATCTTTAGATTTTAGTTTGTAATAAGATTTTGGCTGTTCTCTATCAAATAATCATAAATAACAAGTTCTATCATTAATACTTTTTTCTATACCACCATTATATTCACTGTTTTCTTTTTTTATATAATCAGTTATATCTCTTATCAATGGATTATTAACTTCCTTTATTACAGGTATACTATCAATATTAATTCCAAAATTAAATAAATTAGTTTGTTTGTATGATAAAGCATATATTCTTTGTTTTATACCTTCAGTATAATCAAATATAGAATCTAAAACATCTCCTTGAATAGGAGTTCATTTTATTGTTTTTTTTATAACTCTACTATTTGGTGAGGGGGCATTAAGAATGGCAGTAATAAGTATTTCTTCAGGTAATGGTTTTTTTACTTTTATTTCTTGATCATTTGAAGGGTATATTATATGTCTTAGAGCTTCTGAATCTACAATTTTTCTATTGAATAATCTTCTCCAAGCTCATACATTTACTAAATCACCTACGATTTCTTCTATTAATTCTGGATTGTTAATCAATTCTTCATCAAATATAACATTTTTGTTATTATTTTCATTAAATACTGATAAACCTCTTTTTACAAGTTTTTCTATGTCTTCATCAAAACGATTCATATATTTTAAATTATATAATAAATTATATAAAGTTTCATTATATTGTATTTTGTGCAAATGTCAATACTACTATTTTAGATTTTTTTATTATCTTATTAAATTTTATTTTTTAATTTTATTATAGTAGCGTTTGGAGTAGAAGGCATTTCATAAATAGCGTACTCAAAATCTAGTTTTTCTGCATTCATAAGTATTATTCTTGAAACTCAACTATGTGCTACTATTAGTATATTTTTATTTTGATTTTTAATTCCATTATAAAATTTACTGACTCTATCTGAAAATTCTATTATGTCTTCTTTTTTGTTGTAAATTATGCTTTTGAATATTTTCCTCATTTCTTTACTATTCTCAACTTTGAATTCTTTTTTTATATCATCATGTGAATAGTCTTTTAAAGCTCAAGCATATTGTTCTTTCAACCTCTCATCAGTTTCTATTTTTTTATTGTATCATATTTCTTTTGCTATCAGTTGTGCTGTGTCTAAAGCTCTTTTTAGTGGGGAAGAGATTATTAAATCAAAAGTGATTCACTGATTTTTTGCTTCTTTTCAAGCTTTCATTGCTTGTTTTATTCAATTTTGATTTAATAGACTATCAACATCTCAAGGGTTCATTTTGTTTTGAGCATTTCTATCTGTTTGTCCATGTCTTACGAAGTAAAGGTTTCACATATTTTGGTATTTTAAAAGTGTATTATGCTTTTAAACATAATATACTTTTTTTTATGAAATTACAATTTGTTTTTTAAGTAATTATTTTTTTATGATTTTTTATTTTTTTCTTTTATAGCCTCTTTTTCTAGTTTTATTTGGTTTTTTTATAGTATTATCTTTCTTTCTTTTTATACTTTCAAGAGTTTCTTCTCTTCATACTTTTTTTAAAAGTTTATTTGTTATATAAAAACTTATTGAAAAAATAAATTTTTTTTCATTTTTATTTATTTTATAAAATAAAACTTTGTATTGAGATTCTATAGAATCATAATTTATACTCATTTCTCAAATATTTCTATTTTTAATTGTTGTTTTTATATTTTTATCTAATTTTTTATTTGTTATAAATTCAACAAATCAATCAAGTATTTCAGAATATATTTTTGATATTGTTTTTAACTCATTTTCAATTTCTTTATCCAAATATTTACTTGGTCATCATTTTTTAAATCATTCTTCTTTCCATCTGATATAGGCTTGTTTTAGTATATTATTTTTGTATTCTCAACTATTTAATATTTCACTTGTTTTGGAGTTTATTATAAATAGACTCACCAAATCTGGTATTTGAGTTATTGAAAAATCATTTTTACTTACTATTCATTCTTTAGAATCTATTTTATCTCTGACTCTTTCCACTTCTACTACTTTATTTTTTATTCTTTTTGATTTAGTAGTCGTTAGCTGATTTCATATGATTATTTTTTTGTCATTTAAAGTATAAGTACTTAAAAAATCTATTTTTTCCTGGTCAAATTCTTCTGCTCACTTTTCATACCTTATAGAAGAACTTCAAATTTTTTCTCTTATCAGCTTATCCAACAAAAAAAATTCTAATGCTACTCAAGGATTTTTTAATTTTTGTTCTATATTATTTCTTATGTTTCAAGAACTTATAGAAGATAAAACCCTTATTAATTTTATTCAAATTTTTTTACATATTTTTCTAGTTTTTTTGTCTTGAATTTCTTTTTTTAACCAAAAATTCTTTAATTTTTTTAAATCTCTTTTTGTTATAACTCACCACAATATTTCATTTACCATATCTCTTGTATTTGATCTTGTTGTTTTTATGCTATTTAAGGCACTAAGCTTATTTGAATTGTCTTTAATTGATAGTATATTTTTTATAGCATTTTTTCTCATAAAATAAAGGAAAGTTTATATATTTTTCCTTTATTTTCTATTTTTAACTATACTCATCAAACTTATTTAGTCAAATTATAGTGTATGAAATTCCTTATTTTTTTAATTTTATAGTAACTTTTAGACTTTCTATTTCTAAATCTTTTTCTATATCAGAATCACTTAAATTTTCTACTATACTAGATAAAGTTTCGTTTTGTATATATTTTTTGAATTGATTTACTACTTCATTTAATCATATTATTGAAACTTTTATTCTATCATCCACCATATAGTCTGCTTGTTTCCTAGCTTCTTGTATGTATCTTGTCAAATCTCTAGCTATTCCTTCATTTTTAAGCTCATCACTTATATTTGAATCCATAGATATAACCATTCAAAATCAAGATTCTATTGATGTATTTTTATCTTGAGTTTCAAAAACTAATTCAAAATCTCACTTTTCAAGTTCAAAATTACCTACTTTTACATTTCAATTTTCTAGTTTTTCAAAATTTCATTCTTTGGCTTGTGATATTATAAATTTCACATCTTTTCAAAATTTAGGTCATATATTTTTCCCGTTTGGTTTACAAATTTCTTTGGCTAAAGTTTCTCATTTAACAATCAATACTTCTTTTACATTTAATTCTTCTTTGATTATTTCGTTATAATATTTATCAATTTGACTTGTGATTTTTATATGATTTAATGGTTGCCTTACTCTTATTTTATTGTTTGCTCTCCAAGATAGTCCAAGTTTAATTATTTTTTGAACTCTATCAGTATCTTTGTTTAATTTTTCATCAATTAGTTCTTTTTGGTGTTTTGGAAAATCTTCTAAGTGTACAGACTTTTTTCATGTTAGATTTTTGTAAATATACTCACTTAAAAATGGCATAAATGGAGCTATTATTTTTGTTGTTTCTACTATTGTGAAATATAGTGTTTCATATGCTTGTAATTTATCATTATCATTTTCTGATTTCCAAAACCTTTTCCTTGATCTTCTTACATACCAGTTTGTTAAGTTATCCATGAATTTAACAATTATTTTAGTAGCTTCATTTAGTTTGTATTCTTCTAATCATTTTGTTGTTTGTTTTGTCAATTCATTTAACTCTGATACCAACCATTTATCTAAATTATTTTCTAGTTTTTTTGGTAGTCAATTTGTTATAAAACCATCTATATTGGCATATGTTGTAAAAAAATAATATGTGTTCCATAATGGTAAAATAACCTTTTTTATAACCTCTTCTACTCAGCTTTCTTTAAAATTCATGTTATTTCATGACATAAGTGGGCTATTGATCATATAAAATCTTATAGCATCTGCTCAGTATTTTTGTATTGTTCATTTTGGATCTGGGTAGTTTCAATATGATTTTGACATTTTTCTTCCATCGCTTCCATTTACTATTCATGTTGTTATTACATTTGTAAAACTTCTTTTATCCCAAACTGCAACTCAAACTACATGCATTACATAAAACCATGCTCTTACTTGTCATATATATTCTACTATAAAATCAGCTGGATAGCTTTCTTCCATTGGGGCTTTATTTTCAAAAGGGTAGTGCATACCTGCATATGGCATACTTCAACTATCCATCCATACATCTAGCACTTCAGGTATTCTTTTATATGTAAGTCCGTTTTCTTTCCAAGTTATATCGTCTATATATGGTTTATGTAAATCAACTATTTTCATTTTACTTATTTCTTCTATTTCCTTTTTGCTTCAAAATACTTTCATATCTTTTTCTTCTCAATTTTCATCATATCAGATCCATATAGGCATAGGTGTTCACCAATATCTTGTTCTACTTATACACCAATCTGGGGCTGACTCTATACTTTTTAGAAATTGTCAATGTTTAAGATGTTCAGGAGACCAATTTATTGCCTCATTTTCTTTTATTAGTTTTTCTTTTATACTTGCTATGTTTATAAACCAAGAATCTTGAGATTTGTATATAAGTGGTGTTCAGCTTCTAGGACACATAGCTACTCTGTGGTTTATACTTTCTTTTTTGAATAGTAGTCATTTTTCTTTTAATTTTTCAGTTATTATATCATTTGCTTCTATGTAGTGTATTCACTCATATTCTTTGATTTCTCAGCTATATTTTCATTCATTATCTAGTGCATTTGATATATATATTCATTTTTCTTTTGCTAGTTCAAAATCTACATCTCAAAACTCAGGGGCTTCATGAGCTATACCTGTTCAGTCTTTATCTGTTACAAATTCTGCATCATAGATTATATGATTTTTTTGTTGGTCTGTATCTTTATAGTAGTCAAATGGGGGAGTGTATTTTAGTCATACTAGTTTATCTCACATAAAAGAATCTAGTATTTCAAATTCTTTTCCTTTAAATACTGTTTCAACTCTAGCTGTTGCTAGTATGTAATTTTTTCACTGCGATTTTACTCTTGAATATGCTAAATCTTTATTTACTGCTATTGCCATATGGGCTGGTATAGTCCATGGTGTTGTTGTCCAGGCTAATAGATAGTCTCATTTTTCTACATTTTTAGAATCTTTTAAAATAGGGAACATAACAGTTATTGCTGGATCTGATACTTCTTCATATGAGTCATCCATTGCTACTTCAAAATTTGATATAGGAGTTCCTAGTTTCCAGCTATAAAGTGATACTCTTTGTCATTTATATATCAGTTTTTTATCCCATAATTGCTTAAATACCCACATTACAGATTCCATGTAGTTTTGATCCATTGTTTTGTATGAGTTTTTGAAATCTACCCATCTTCATATATGGTCTACATACCATTCCCATTCTGCAGATGTTGTTTTGGTATAATGATAACACTCTTCTATAAATTTTTTTACTCAAGCTTTTTCTATATCTTTATTGCTTTCTAGTCATAGTTTTTTTTGTACTTTTTCTTCTATTGGTAGTCAGTGGCAATCCCATCACCATACTCTCTCACATCTTTTTCCTTGCATGGTAAAATACCTTGGCACTACATCTTTTACTATACTTGATAGTAGGCTTCAATAATGGGGAGTTCATGTTATAAATGGGGGTCAATCATAAAATCTATATGGGTTTTCTTTTGGTCTGTTTTTTATAGACTGCTCAAATATTTTATTTTGTTTCCAAAAATCTAGTATTTCTTTTTCAAGTTTTGGGAAAGATTGCTTTGGGTTTACTTTTGGGAATGTCATAGAAGATAAAAGTTAAATTATAAGAAGTATTTATATAATATTTTTCAAATGTTGTATAAAGATATACAACAAAACATAAAAACTAAGAATAACCATTCTTTATGGCTGAATTCACTATATATTATCCATGTTCAAGCTATAATAAGTGCTATAGAGAATAGGTTTTTAAAGGTGATATCAGTTATTAGTTGTGATATTGGTATATCTATTATTGGAGAATCTAATCCTATAATAATCACAAAACTTAGAGTTAAAACAAAGAATACCTTAAATATAAACAGTAAATATGCTTTTATTTTTTTAATTATCTTATCTTTTTTTA
Organism: uncultured bacterium; assembly: GCA_963922865.1. GTDB lineage: Bacteria > Patescibacteriota > Gracilibacteria > BD1-5 > UBA6164 > CAWUJK01. Next base: position 35,901 of record CAWUJK010000006.1, read on the forward strand.
TCATACTAGTTTTATTTAAAAATTAAAATTATTATTTTTTTATTTTATATCCTTTATAATTTTATACGCCTTATTTTATGTTTTGTGACATTTTTATTTGTTATTCATTAAAAAATTTCCTATAGATAAAAATCAAATGATTATGTAAATTATTAAGTTTATGGTAGAAAAGATTATTTTTAAATACTCTTTTTTTATATTCAGTGATTTATAAAAGTATATGGAGCTAAGATTTATTAATGTTATTATCATAATAAATCATATAATGCTGTACCTAGAGCCATGGCTAATAAATATTATTCATGTATTTGATAATACTCATAATATAACTCATAATAGGTATTTATATATTATCAATTTTTTCATATTTAGTTTTGTTTAAAAAATTAAAATAATTTTGTTTTTTTGTAAAAAGTGTTATAATGCTAATGTTATCACGATTTAGTCGTATGGATTAAGATTTAGGTGCTTAATTAGTGCGACTTTTTTTGTGTTTAAATTTTAATTTGTTTTTTAGATTATTTAAACTATCAAGTTTTTCTTTTGCAGTTCTTTTTAAAAATATAGAGTATTTTTTCTCATTTGGGACTATTACTGATAATAGCTTTCACTTTTTATTAAAGTTTTCATTTTTTCCTTTTTTTATTAGCTGTTAATTATTTTATTGTCTTTTCGGACAAAAAATTTTATTTTTTATAAAAATATATGTAATTCTTCTTTTATACATTTTTTATCATTTTTTGATTTTATGAAATAAAAGCATATGATACTTTTTTATTAAAAAAATAAGTATCATATGCTTTCGGTCCTATTTTTATAGGAAGTTACCACCTAAAGCTATGCTCTATTTATTTTGAGGTTCTAATAAGAAAAATAATATTTCTCCGTTCTTCCTACCAAGCTCGTGGTTGATAGCCACTCAAGTGCTTTGTTTTAATATAATATTTTATGTGTAAAAATCAAGTTTATTTTGATTAAATTAATATTTATCAAATATAATATTCTCATAATATTTATAAATAATCATCTTTCATTAGTTATTAAAATTAACAATAAAAATTTTTATATACCTTAAAAACATATACTTAATATATTTTTCTTTGAATAATCCTTATTTTAGAAATAATTTTATTGTTATACTTTATAAGTATTAATGAATAATTATGTTTTCATAGGCTGACAAAATTTATATCAATTAATAGATTAAGGTTGAAATTATAAAAAAATCAAAACTATTTAATCAAAATTTTATAACTAGACTTTTATATAAATGAGTAAGTAAAAAACGAGAATTAATTAAGTATTAAATATAAATTAAAAATATTTCAATTAATAGTTTTTTATTCCATTTTTGAGATAAAAAGTGAAAATTAAATTTCCTTATTTCATTTTTTTGCATATTATTGGAATAAGGATTAATTTATTACATAATTTTAATAAAAAATGAAATATAAATTTAAATCATGAAGTTATAAGCAACAATACAAATATAAAAGCTTTTTACCAGAAAAAATAAGTAAAAGCTTTTATTACAGTAATCCAAAAATAAATTTATTACTTGAAAAAGCTAACCTTGGACTATGAAAACTAGAAAGTTTCTCAAAATTTATACCTGATATAAATTTTTTTATAAGTATGCACATATCAAAAGAAGCAATACAGTCTAGTAAAATAGAGTGAACAAAAACTGAGTTTGATGATTTATTTGCAAAAAATAGTAGTTATAAAACACTAGAAGAAAGAAATGATTTAATTGAGGTTCAAAATTATATAAAAGCTCTAAGTTTATGAATAAAACAATTAAAAAAACTACCCTTATCATTTAGATTATTTAATAATATACATAAAGAATTACTATCATGAGTTAGATGAGAATATAAAAATCCTTGAGAAATAAGAAAATCTCAAAATTGGGTTTGATGATCAGGTTTACAAGATGCTTTTTTCATACCGCCTCATCAAGATGATTTATCAGATTTAATCACAGATTTTGAAAAATTCCTACATAATGATAATTTACAAATTCCAGAACTAATAAAAATATCTATAGCTCATTATCAATTTGAGACTATCCATCCTTATCTTGATTGAAATTGAAGAGTTTGAAGGCTTATGATTATCTTATTTCTAATAGAAAAAAATATAATTTCATCTCCTATCTTTTATATATCAGACTTCCTAGAAAAAAATAGATGATCATATTATGATGCTCTGACAATTGCAAGAGAACAAAATAATATAGAATATTTTATTATATTTTTACTCAATTGAATAATAGAAACTTGTAAAAATTCTATAAACACATTAGAAAAAGTACTTAAATTAAAGGAAAAACTTGAAAAAAAACTAGTTTTTTTTGGTAGAAGAATTAAAAAAGCTCAAACTATATTAAATTATTTATACACTAATCCAGTTATAAATTACAAAGATATTATAAATGTATTAAACATATCCTCTCCTACTACTGCAAACAAATTTATAAATGATTTTATTAAAGTATGAATTTTAGAACAAAGAACGATTAATAAAAGAAATAAGCAGTATGTTTTTGAAGATTATTTAAGTTTATTTAGGTAGAAAAAATATCCAATTATATTTTATTGTTTTGAATTTTAATAATTTTTCTATTATCCTAATCTAGTTTTAGATTATATTTTTAAAAATACTAAAATACATCTTTCACCAACTACTATTTCTTTGCTATCACTTCTATCTCCACTAAAGCTCCCAAAGGTAACTCTGCTACTTGCAAAGTACTTCTTGCTGGTTTATGTGAAAAATACTTTTCATATATAGAATTAACCTTTGAAAAATCTTTTATATCTTTCAAAAATATAGTAGTTTTTACTACATCTTTTAATTCTAAATCAATTTCCATTAAAACTCAAGATATATTATCTATAACCTGTTTTGTTTCTGCTTCAATTCATCACTTAATTATTTCCATAGTTTTTGGTACTAATCATATTTGCCCAGAACAAAAAATTAATTCTCATGCTAGATAATAGGGGCTATAAGGTCAAACTGCTTTAGGGTAATTCATAATTTTAGTTTGTTAATATTTAAAATATATTTTTTTTCAGACTTGTACTAAACCAATAAATCAAAATAAATCTCATCATCTGTTACATCTTTATACTTAAATCCAAGATTTGTTATATTTTCCATTATATTTTTCCAATTTCTTTTATCTGTAGTTTTTATTCAAATAAAAACTGGAGCTGTGTTTTTTGCTGATTTTTTGAGATATTCAAACCTTTCTATATCATTTCATTCTCATAAAGCTCATAAAAAATCTTTCAATGCTCATGGTCTTTGAGGAAAGAAAAATAGAAAATATTTTTTAAGTCATTCAAACCTCATACTCCTTTCTTTTACCTCTGGAAGTCTCTCAAAATCAAAATTTGAACCTGAAATTATAACCACAACTTTTTTACCTTTTATTTTACCTTTTAAATCTTTTAATCAATCACTAGCTAAAGCTCAGGCTGGTTCTACTACTATTCAATCTTCTTTTAAATACTCAAGCATAGTAGAACAAATCCTATTTTCTGGACAAGATAAAACCTCTATTTTTTCATTTTTTACTATACTAAAATTATTTTCTCATACCTTTGCTACTGAAGCTCAATCAACAAAGCTGTCTACTTTTTCCAGTTTTTTATTTTCTCATAGTTTCAAAGACTCTTTCATCGCTTGAGCTCCTTCTGGCTCTACTCATATTATTTTTGTTTTTTTATTTAGTTCATTTTTCACACTTATTAACCCTGATATTATTCATCATCATCATATAGGACATATTATATAATCTGGCTCATCTTTTAGAGAGTCAAATATCTCAAGTCAAACAGTTGCTTGACCTGTTATTATTTTTTTATCATCAAATGGGTGGATAAAACTAGCTCATGTTTCTTTCTCAAAATCTTTACTAGCTTTGAAAGCATCATCAAATATATCTCATACTAATTTTACTTCTATATATTTTCAACCAAACTGCTTAGTTTTATGAATTTTTTGTTCTGGAGTTGTTACTGGCATAAAAATAGTTCATTTTATTTTTAGTTTTGCGCAAGTTATAGCTACTCATTGAGCGTGATTTCAAGCACTAGCACAAACTATTCATACTTTTTTTTGTTTTTTGCTAAGCGAGTTTATTAGGTTAAATGCTCATCTTATTTTATATGATCTAACTGTTTGTAAATCTTCTCTTTTTAGGTATATTTCTGCTTTGTATTTTTTTGAGAGTCTTTGAGACTTTTCCAGTGGACTTGTTTTTATGAAATCACCAAAACTATGTTTTGCTGATAGTATATCCTCAAGTCTTATTTTATTTTTTTCTAGCATGTGTTTTATTTTTAAGTATTAAAAAAAAGAAGTTATTTTTATTTTGAAAATAACTTCTTTGTTTGTGTTTATATATTTTTAGCTACATATTTTTCTTATATAAAAGAAGTCATACTCATAATAATTGAAATGATTTTTATAATAATAATTGATATGTTTGCTTGTTTTAACATGTTTGTTTTTTTATGTTTAACATTCAAAATATATCCTAAATTGTTTTTATGTCAATGATTTTTTTTAATTTTTATTTGGTAAGACATTAAATATTTACATTTATTATCAAAATGAGTAATTATTTTTAATTCTTTTTCAAATTCTTTTCAAAAAGTGAACTCCATATTTATAAATTGTGACAATTAATTATAAATGACTTACTTCTATAAAAAACATGTGTTGGATTTATAATACCTCCATAGTTTTTTACAACTTTATATGGAGTATCTTCATGAGAGAGTTCACTAAGAGCTCTTGCTGTCCAATTTTCGTATCTGTTTAAAACATCATCTACTATTTTTTGTGATCAAGGTAAATCTTCATATGGTATATAATTTTCTGTTTCTTGTGTATTTATTTTATCAGTTTCATCAAACAATTTAGTGCTAGTATTTTCATCTGATACTATTATTTTTTGAGTATAATGACTATAGTTTTTTTCTTTTTTTATAGAAATTTCTCAATCTTCTAGCATTTCACTAAGTATCTCAGTAATATTTTCAGGAACGGGTCAATTTTTTGATATTTTATGTATAATAATTATACTTTTAACTCTTAATTTTAGGTATGAAATAAATATTTTTTTTAAAAATAATTAATAGAAAGCTAGAATTATTTTATGAAATTTAAGAGAAGAATTTAATTGGAGTAATGAATTAGAACTTTAAGCAGTAAATAAATTAATTTATATTTGATAAATAATAAAATTATTTTAAAATCTAGATTAGCTGTAATATTTAAAATGTGGGGGGATAAAAAAATAATTAAAATATAAAAAAAAAGGATGAATGAAACAATTAAAAATATTGATCAAGAAAAAGTCTTAGACAATAAAACAAGAGAA
>CAWUJK010000007.1:0-40905 GCA_963922865.1 uncultured bacterium
TATTACAAATGATATGGAAAATATAACAGAATACTATATTGTTGAGTCAAAATGAGAAAAAATACCAACAAAAATGGCTGGAGTTTTCTGTGAATCTTTCGTAGATGGAAAATGGGTAGCAAATTATTTTCTCAAACCACAACAAATACCAGATAATTGGTTTTCAGTAGATAAAGATACATTTAATGAAAAAATAGATTCTATACAAAGTTTGATTGAGTCTGTTAAATCAGATATAAAAACAGAATCTTAAAAAGATTAGATTTTTTATGTTTTTGTTTGTTTTTATTTATTATAAGTTAAGCACTTGAATATTTTTCAAAAATCAGTATAATATTATTATAGTTCTAAATATAAATAAAACATTATGAACAATAATATGAAACCAAATAATGATAACCAATTAGACGCTCAAACTATTTCTTGAATGAAGCAAGCCTTTATTTCTTGATATGATTGAGATTCTACTCCTGAACAAAAGCAATTTTTTGAAAAACAAAGAATAGAAAAAATTAAAAACACCTATAAAGAATTATCACAAAATATTTTAGTGGAAGAACAAACTTTCTCTATAGCTATAGAAAATAATGAAAATATTCAAAAAGCATTTAGTGATGCTGAAATATTTTATGGCGGTCTAAAAAGAAAAATATCATGAAAACCATATGTAAAACACCCTATATCAGTAGCTAAAATAATTAGTTGTGTCACACAAGATGAAAAAACTATTATTTGATGATTATTTCATGATGTAATAGAAGATGTTGAAAAAGGTGAGGAAAAGATGATAAAAAAGTGATACAATGATGATATAATAAATTTAGTAAAGTTAGCATCAGAAAAAGATAAAAGTCTATCTTGGGAAGAAAGAAAAAAATGATATATTGAAAATATAAAGAATTTAGAACCTACATCACTGATTATATCATTATGAGATAAAATTGCTAATCTAAGAGATATGATATACCATTTAGAGAAAGATTGAATTTGAATTTTTGATCATTTTAATGCCTGAAAAGAAGCTAAAGAAGATATTTTATTTAAATATTCTATCGCAATACATGAATCTATGAAAAAAATAGAAGATATAAATATGAAAAATAAAGTTGAAAAACTATACGATGAATTAATTTGACTTATGGCTTATTTTTCTTTATTGATTGAAGAAAAATCTTTATAATTATTTTAGATTAATATAGATATCAAAAAAATTAATCTTTAACTCTTATTTTATTCATACTTGAATATTTTTCAAAAATCAGTATAATATTATTATAAGCTTAAGTATAAATTAATAAATTAAGTCTTAATTTATACATAAAATTTGATTTTTTTTGGTAAATATGAGAAAATAATAGCATACTAATTAAAAGCTATTATTTTTTATGAAAAAATTATTTTTATTATTGTTTATCATAATTTCAATTTGATTAAATAGTTCAGTCTCAGCATTAGAAACTATATACTGATGATGACCAAATAACTGAACTGATTGTTGAAACTCAAAAGTACCTAAAGATGCTGATACCTATAAATCATGAAGTTCTTATACTTGTGTAAGCCATAATTATTATCCAACTTGAGATTACTACAAAAATACATCAAAAAATTCTATGACTATGTGTAATTGAGAAGACAGAGCGGTTTGAAAAAGCTGAACAAAACTAAGATGTAGAAAATATGATGATGTTAAACCAGATAGCGTATCAATAAGCTATGATTTATGAGCGATACAACAGTGAAGTTATGATATAACAGTAAAAGCAAAAGATAATTGATGAAGTAATCTAAAGAAAATATCCATATATGAAAATGATAACTGAAGTTGGAATTCAACCCCTATAAAAACTTGGGACAATATAAATATATGAAATAACATAGTAACAAAAACATATAAAAAAACTAATGCAAACAATTGACATAGATATAAATACAAGGCAATAGTTTATGATTATGCAAATCATTCTGTTATGATTGAAAAACCAGATATCATAAGAGTAATAAAAGAATTAGAGTTAGAAGACAATGACAATTATGTGAGAAAAAACATAAATTGAATAATATATCCTAAATACAATAAAAATATTTTTTGGAATAATCATAAGATAGAAGATTATATAAATAAAAACCCGAACAATACAGATAATTTTAACGTAAAACTATGAGATGTCGACAATTGATTTTTAAATATGGAGTTAAATGGTAATGCTCAACTAAAAATAATAAGAATAAATAAAGATAGATATAAAAATTTTAAAGAATTTGAGAAAACACTAATTTTGACTTGAACTATAAATGCTTGAAATGGTTACATAAAAAGTAACTCAGGGGCATTAGAAATAAGTAATAATATTTGAGAAGCCTATAGTTTTAATTTCAAAACACACGATTATATATTAATGCTTGAAAATCTTGATGAAAATAATATGATTAAATACAATATAAATTGAACAAATCATGATTGAAAATGAATATATATAAACCCCATAAATGACTCAAATACAAATCAAAAATGATTCAAAATACTTGGATATGATATTATAATAAACAATAGATGAAACATAATGTGAAAAATGCTTGAAATGGTATGAAAAAAATAAAAAAATCTAGATAATCTAGATTTTTTTATTATAGTGTGTAGAAATAAATAAAATATTTTAAAAGTTTATCATAAAATTAATATGCTAAAAATAGAGATTTGAAAAAATAATACTATACTTAGACAAATAAGTGAAAAAATAAAAGAATTTGAGCTGAAAAAATATGTAAAACTTTGAAAAGAGATGATAAAATACATAAAAAACCCTGATAATAAATGAGTATGACTTGCTGCTCCTCAAGTATGATATAATAAAAGAATTATAGTTGTGAGTCTTCTAAAAGATCGGGATGATACAAACTATTCAACTATAATAATGATCAACCCAGAAATTATAAAGCATTCTCAAACAAAGAATAAAGATATAGAATGATGTCTTTCTCTACCTTGAGAAAAGGGTAAAGTAGAAAGATATTCTAGCATAAAAATACAATATTTAGACGAAAAAGCAAAAAAGAAAATTTTGCTTTTACAATGACTTTCAGCTAGAATAGTACAACATGAAATAGATCATCTAGATTGAATACTTTTCACTGATATATTAACTACATAAGAATCTTTATTTATCTTCCAAAGATAAAGAAAGTTCTCTAAAAAGTTCAGAAACTCCAGTTTTTTTATGGGATGAGACTGGAATTATTTTTTGTCAAAAAAGCTCTTTTTGGACATGCATTTTTGATTTTAAAAGCTCTGATCTACTCAATCTATCAGTTTTTGATAAAACTATAACTACTGCTAAATCAAGACTCTGAATATAATTAAACATTTCTATATCTTTTGATTGAAGTCATATTTTTGAATCAACTAGAAGTACAACTTTTTTTATAAATCAAGCTCTTTCTGATATATACCATGAATTTAGAGCATCAAGTTTTTCAAGAACATGTTTTCAAAGCTTTGCAAAACCATATCAAGGTAAATCTGTGAAATAATATTTATTGTTAACCAAAAAAAGGTTAGCTGTTTTTGTTTTACCAGCTTTACTACTAGTTTTTACTAAATCTTTTTTATTAAATAAGCTGTTCATAATACTAGACTTCCCTACATTTGACCTTCAAATAAATATAATCTCTCTTTTTTTATCAAAAATAACTTTATTGTCATCTATAAACACAGATTTTATAAATTTAACATCTTTTATCTTCATTTATTTTGATTAATTGCTTAAAATATGTTATTATTATAGTGAAAAAATTAAAAAGTAAATTTTAAAAAATTAAATGATAGTTGACAATAAAGCCAATGAACAAAAAATAAAAAATAATGCAATAATTGCATATCTTTTTATATTTGCAAACATATTGTTTTTATTTAGTAAAAATAATGTATTTTTAAATAATGATTTTGTAAAATCTCATACAAAAACTGCTATTTTGATACATGCTTGATTTTTAGTAAATACAGTAGTATTTGCATATTTTTGATTAGGTTTAAGTGGTAAGTTTATTGGATATTCATTAAGTGATATAATAGCAATTGTAATTTATTTACCACTTTTTACATTGATGGTTATATGAATTTACAAAGCCTACAATAATGAAATTTTTAAATTATGAGAAACGATAAAATACAATCAAAAAAGTAAAAAGCTCCTAGATATTACTCTTGATGGAGGCTTTAGTGAAAAAGATAAAATAACAATAATTTTATCTAAAATACCATTTATATGATTTTTAATATATCCAAAATATAAGCAAAATAAACTAATATGAAATAACACAAAAATAAATTTGTACACAACTATATTAATAATAAGCTTATATATATTTTGAAATCCAAACTTAGCTAATTTATTATTACTTTTTTATATAATATTTATAGTTTTTATCAGTATAAATTTATTTATAAAAAATGAAGTTATAAACATAAGTGCTAATAAAATACCAAATGTTTATGAAATACTAATTTATGTAAAAACTTTTAAAGTTTATATATGAAATTACTTCAGTTCAAAAAAAGATTTTCTTGAATTTGAAGAATTATTAAAACAAATACAGGCAAAAGAAAACAAAGCTCAAGAACTTGAAAATAAAAAACTAGATAAACTAAAGCAGTTCAAACTACCTAAATATATAATATATACTCCTATATTAAATCTAATTTGCTTATTTGATATCAATTCAAAACAAAAGTTTCACATAATAAATTGAGTAATGATATCCATTATTTTTATAGTATTGGCTAGTTTTTATTCAATTGATAATAAATACCAACTATTCATATTTATACCTCTAGTATTTGCTATATGAAACTTAAATGCAAAAATAATGAACTACAAAATACCTTTTTTATATGATATTTATGAGTTTTTTATATGAATAAAAAATTATCTACTTGAAATCATAGATAAAATAAAAAAGATAAAAAATACTAAAAAAGAAGTAAAACTAAAAGTTGCTGATAAAGATAAAAAATCTTAAAATAAACAAAAAATATCTCTAAGATAATAAAAAAAGTGAAATAGCATGCTATTTCACTTTTTTTATTATTTTTTTCATCTAAGTACAAAAAGTTGGTACAGTACAGGCACAACTACAAGTGTCATAAAACTTCATACAAACAAACCAAATATTATAGTGAATCATAATCATGCCCAAAATTCATCTTGAAGTGCTAATGGTAATACACCAAATACTGTTGTAAGTGTAGTTACAATTATTGGTTGTAGTCTAGATTTTCAAGCAACTATTACTTGCTCTATATAGCTTATATTTTCATTAGTAGAATCGTTAAGTTTACTTTTTATTTGTTTATTGATTCTATCAATTAATATAATTGCGTCATTTACTACTATTCAAGTAAGTGCTATAAATCAAATACCAAAGGGCATAGAATATGGGTTTCAAGTTATAAATAATCAAATGTTAACTCAAAGTAATGCTAGTATTATAGAATATAAAACTATGGCTGGTTGTCCAAAACTGTTAAATTGAAAAACTAATATAGAAAATATTAAAAACATTGCTATAAACAAAGATTTAAAAGTGGAAATAATTAGTTCTTTATTTTCTTCACCTTCTCAAGATTTTATAAAAGATATGCCTTGCGGATAATCATAATTTTTTGCAAATTCATCAAGTTTTGGTTGTATATCTGTTGGTAGGAGTCATTTTTTTATTTCTGATCATACTGAAATAACAATTTTTCAATCAACTCTTCATATATTGTTAACAGATTTTTTAAAATCAAATTTTGCAAAATCTCAAACTCTTACTTTTCAGACTCTTGTATTTACAATAAGATTAGATATATCTTCTGGATTTAAAAAATCTTCAAATTCTTTAAATGATACAATTATTTCATTATCTTCCAATCATTGTTTTATAGATCATGCTGTTATTCAGTTGGTATAAAAATATATTTCATTTAATATATCATTACTTGTTAAACCAATACTTGAAAGTTTTTGTTTATCAAATTCAAATACAAATTGTCCAGGAGCATTGCTAGAACTAGAATTTACATTTTTTGTTCAATATAGATTTTTTAAATAATTTTCAAAATCTTCAGATACTTCTCTTAATAAATCAAAATTTTTTCACGAATTAGCAACGAGTTTGATTCATACAGCTGATCATGTTGGTGGTCATCATTTCAAACTGGCAATAGTTATTTCAAGTCATTCTCATCTCAAATATCATATCTTTTCTTCTAATTTTTCTTCAAGCTCCAAAGCAGATAAAAGTCATTTTTTTTCTCTTATTTCTTTACTTAATAAGTCTATATAGACGCTTATATTATTAGAATCAACTGTTATAGAATAAACTTTAATTTCTTGTGTTTTGCTTAATATAGTTTCAATATCATCTATATATTTTTTCATAAAATCTTCTCATGCTCAGGTTTTTCATTTTATATCTATATTTATAACTCATTGATCTGATCAAGGGAAAAGTGTAAAACCAATTTTTGGTGCCAAGAATACAAAGCTTAAAATAAGTAGTAGTATAGGTAGAAAAACTAATGATAGTTTATAAAAAAGCTTAGAAAAAACTTTTAAAAGCACTTTTTCATAAGTGTTTCCAAGAAAAAGCAGGAATTTTTCTCTTAGGGATAATTTTTCATGTGTTATTTCTAATCTATTTTTTCTATCTAGTTCTAAAAGTTTCAAGTCATCTTGTCTCATATTTTTTTCTATGTTTTGTTCTTTGTAAAATGTATTTTTATGTTTTTGGATTTTTACAAAAAGTGCTGATGCTATTGTCAAAGATAAAAATAGGGCTGCTACTAATGTTATAAAAACAGTTATGGGTATAAAAGAAAGAAATTTTCAAACTATTCAAGGAAGAAAAATAAGTGGTAAAAAAGCTACTAGTGTTGTTGATGTTCAGCTTATAAGTGGTGATTTAAAATCCCTAATTGCTAACATTATCGCTGATTTTCTACTAAATCAAATTTTCATTTTTTCACTTGCTCATTCAACTATTACTATAACAGTGTCTATTGCTATTCAAAGTGTCAAAACTAGAGAAAAATTAGTGAGAAAATTCATACTCAATCAAATAGAATCAAGTACTATAAAGGTTATAAAAAATGCTAATGGTATTAAAAGTGAGGCTATAATTCATTCTGTAAATCATACAAAAAATAATATAGTTATAAAAACAAGTATTATAGTGGTTAGGGCTGTTTTTCAAAGGGTTTGATAATCTTCTATGATGTTTTCACCCATATCTTTTGAATATGATACATTGAGTCACTTAAATTCAGCATTATTTTTTATTAAATCTTCCAAGGCTTTTTTTGATTCTTTGGAAGATTTAAAAACATTTGTTCAGCTAGATTTATTAAAAATAAGTGATACATAATTTTGTCATGATTTATTATAAAATCATAATCTTTTAATACTGTCTCATGGATATAGTGTTTCAAATTCAGCAATATCTGATAGTTTTACTGTAGATACTCAATCACTTGTTATAGTTATATTTTTTAAATCTTTGATTGATGATAGTTCTCAATTGAATCTAAAATCATAGCTAAGTTCTCAAACTTGGTAGTTTCATATTGGAAAGTCTTTATTGTTTGCTTTTATTTTATTTGCTATGTCTACTATGCTTAAACCTAAAAGTTCTACTTTTGATTTAGATAGTAATACTTTTATGTCATAATCATTATTTCATTTTGTAGAACTTCTTCATCTTAATTTGATTGTTCATCAAACGTCTATACTTGATACACCGGGTATAGAATCAAGTTGGTTTGCTATACTTTTAGCTTTTTTCATCAGACTAAAATCATCAAATTTATTACTATCTCAATATATCAAAGCTTCGTATAATAGAGTGTTGTTTGAACTGATTTCTATTACATTTGGATCATTTGCGTCTTCTGGAAGTTTTAAATTGTCAATCTTATCTTTTATATCTGTTAATAAATCTCTAGTATTAACTCAGGTATCAAGTTCAACAGATACTATTGAACTTCAAACACTTGATGTTGATGTTATTTTTTTTATTCATTCTAAATTTTCTATTTCTTTTTCTATTTCATCAGTTATTAGACTATCCATAAGTACAGGTGCAACTCAAGGATAGCTTACAGATATATTTATTATTCCAAATTTTATATCTGGGCTTGATTCTTTAGGTATTGAGTATAAAGAAAAAATTCAAGCGATTATTATAAGTGCTATAAGTAGAAAGCTTGTTCTTATATTTTTAAGCCAGAAGTAAAAAAAACCATTTTGCATACTATTTTCTTATTTTTATATTAAATTTATTTTCATCATATCTAGATATATCGTTTGTAATAACTTCTAAATCATTACAAATTTCTTCTTCTAAATTTACACATCAAACTATTTCTACTTTGTCATTGTAAAAATCTCAAATTTTTACCAAAATTTTTTCTAGGCTAGCAACTTCTTCTCAAGATTTAGATTTAGAGTAAGCTCATAAAACATTTATTTCTCAAACTTTTTCTTTTTTTATTTTTAAACTACTAAGTGCTAAAAGTTTTTTATCAAGAGATATTGGTATAAATACATCTACTATATTTCAAGATATATTTACTTTAGAGTATATATTTATTTTTGCTTTGTAGTTCAAATTTTCATCAGCTATTTTTGATATAGAATTAATGCTTCAACTCAAACTTTTTCATAAATAGTCAATCCTAACTTCATCTCAAGGTTGGATCAAAGATATCTCAGAAAAATTTAGTCAAATTTCTATTTCATTTGTTCAAAGGGATGAAATTTTCATAAGTGGTGTTCATATAGAAACATCTTGTCATTCGTCAACCAATATGTCAGATACAACTCCATTTATAGGTGATGATACAAAAAGTTTTGAATATTGTTTTCAGGCAAGGGATTTAGAGTTTTTTGCAACGTTTATAGAGTTTTTTAATTGTTTTAAGGTAATTTCTCTAGTTTTTTTAGCGTTTTCTAAGTTTAATTTTGATGTTTTTAAAGATAATAGGCTATTATTCAAAGATTTTTCAGAGTCTAGCAATATTTTATTATAATTTACTCTTGAAGAGTCTGCTGATAATTCTAGGGTTTTTTTCAATGCTTGCTCATTATTTTTATAGGTATTTAAAAACTCTCTTAAGCTGGATTTAAAGGATAAAAATGAGTTGTAGTTATTTTGGAGTTGTGTTTGATATGTATTTATGGTTGATTTATAGGAATCAATCTGAGTTCTTGAAAAATAAACATTTTCTATGGAATTGTCTAATACTTTTTCTAAATCATCAAAAAAGCTAATAGCTTTAGGATATCAAATTTCTCAAATCTCAAAAAATTGCTCAAGTTTATTTATATCTAGTTCTTGAGAATTTATACTATCAAGTTTATTTTTTTTAAAATCAATTATATCAAGAAGTGAATTTTGTGTATTTTTAAGAAAGGTACTATTTTTAACTCAAAGGTAATTTTCAAAACTATTATTTCTATCTTTATTAAGTTTTGTTACTCATAGTAATCAATCAGAAAAATCTATCATATCAACAAATATATTTTTTAGTGATAGATAATTATTTCTTGAACTCAATTCAAAGCTTTTTATTTTTTCTTGGTTTGAATTTAAAAGGTTATCATAATCAAGTTTGGCTTTGGATATGAATCAACTTCATGAATTATTTCAAGACAAAGAATTATCTAGGTTTATTTTAGCTAATTTTATATCTTGTTTCAATTTTTTTTCTAGTATTTCATGGTCTTTTTTCTGTCTAGATAAAGCTATTTGAAAATCACTAACTTGTTTGTCTAATATTATTTTGTTTTGCTCATAATTTAATATAGAGCTTTCAAGTGATAAATTGGTTTTTTCTAAATTAAGTCAATAGTTTGAAACATTATCAAAAAGCTTAATAAGATTTTTTCATACATAAATATTATCTCAAAACTTAACTTGTATATTTCAAACTCTACCTGATGCTTTTGAAGATAGTATTATATCTTGGCTTGGTTTTATTTTTCAGGTTTTTTTGATTTCATAAGATCCTGAAAAACTTGAAAGTTTTTTAGTTTCTACAAAAAAGTCTTGTTTTTTTAAGGATTCAGGTTTTTTATTTTTTTCTTCTTTGGAGGAACATGAAATAACTAAAAGTGATAAAAATAAAAATGCTAGTATTTTTTTAATTTTCATAAATTGTTTATATATATTAAATTGTTTTATAAACTTGTGTCTTTTTATACTTATTTTAATAGAAAGTATATTTGTTTAATATTGTATTTTTTTGTTTTGAAAAAGCAAAGTTTTATTGTTAAGATTTAAGTGAAATTATAAAAAACAATATGGTCTACTCTTTTGTATTTTTATTAATTTTCAATGTCTGAAAATATTTTTCTAAAATTAAATTCATTTATTAAATTTTAATTGTTATTCAATGTTTAAATTCTCTTAGTTTGTCTCTCAATTTCTCTAATCAAAAATATAAACTCCCCCTGCTCGTTCCTCACTTTCCCCCTCATTTGAGGGGGACTAAGGGGGAGATTATTAATAATACTTGGTTTAATAGATGTGTAGTCTTTTTTTAATTTTCGCAAAATATCTTTCACTTTTTCCAATCTTTTAGTGTAGTTTTCATCATTGTTTATTTTTAGTTTCTATTTTGATCTATTAAATTTGTAGATTTGTCAGTTATTAGTTTCTACTTTTGATAGTTTTAAAATGTCTAATCATTACATGGATTAGTAATCCTTTTTAAAAAGTAATCATAGGTTAAATCCGAACAAGATTCCTTTGATCAAAAACAAACCTTATGAGCTGGTAAATCATATTTAGGATATGCATAATAAAATATTCAATGTCTATCTTCCTCTCCATATTTATCTCTATATTTTTTTGAATACAATTCAAATCAAAATATATATTTAGAATCTCAATTGTATTGACTAATATAATAACAATTTTTTATTGGTTTTATATTAAGATTATGTGTTTTATTAAATGTTTCTAAACTCTCAAGATGTGCAGTCTTTTTTAATTTTCACAAAATATCTTTCACTTTCTCCAATTGCTCAAAATTATACTCATCTATCTTCCTTTTTTCTAACTCTTCTTTAGTAACATTTATTTCGTATTTATAATAATCATAAATTGATTTTCATATTAAAACTAATATTAATGTCAACATTAATCATACAAATATCTTTAAATATTTTTTCTTGAATAGTTTTTTCATTTTTTTATTTTAAAATATAAAAATTAATTCTTTATTGGTAGTTATTTAAGATCTTATCATAAATATCTAATCATTACATGGGTTAGATATTTTTTTTGCAAATCTACTATAAGTAAAATCGGTACATGAGTCTTTTGATCAAAAACAAATTTTACTATAAGGTAAATCATATTTAGGATATGCATAATAAAATATTCAATATTCATCTTCTTTTCAATATTTATTCTTATATTTATCTGAATGTAATTCAAATCAAAATATGTATTTAGAATTTCATTCATATTCATCAAAATAATTTGTACTTACCACATAATAGCAATTTTTAATTGGTTGTATATCTTGATTGAATTTCTTATTAAATTCTTTAAGACTACTAATATATCTACTTTTATCTAATCATTTCAAAATATTTTTCACTTTTTCCAACTGCTCAAAATTGTATTTATCTATTTCTCTTTTTTTTAATTCTTCTTCAGTAACATTTACTTCATATTTATAATATTCATAACAATATTTTCATATTAAAACTGATATTAATATCAATGTTAATCATACAAATATCTTTAAATATTTTTTCTTGAATAGTTTTTTCATTTCTCTTTATTTATTAAATATTAATTTTAAGATTTATTTCTTATCATCTTCACAAGGGTTATTTATTAAATCCTCAATATACATTCTATTCCTGTCATAACATCCTCTTCACATTTCACATTTACCTATATATGGAGCGTCATATTTAGGATGTACATAATATTTTGTTTTATATATATAAATATATATGTAAGATTCTAGCTTAAATCAAAAATTATAAAGTACCCTATTCTCTGATCTATTATTTTTCAAATAATAACAGTTTTTTATCGGTTTTAAATCTGTACTATATATCTTGTTGAATTCTTTTATATTACGAAATTGCTTATCTCATCTTTGTAAATCTTTTAATACAATTTTTACTTTTTCTAACTGTCTAAAATTATAAATATCAATATAAATACATACCAATTGATATAATAAAAAAATAAGTAAAAATATAATAAATATTATTTTAACATGATAAATTCTTATCTTTTTTATCTCATCTCATAAAATATAATACAATATTCATAATATTGATGAATATAAAAATATATTACATAACCAAAAATCTAAGTATTTTATATACAATCTATAAAATCAATCACAATGACGATTCTCTCAATCTAATCAAACTACTACACTATTCACAGAACAATTTGGTAATATAATATATTCCCTTATAATAATAAATATAAAATCAAACAAATATATAGAAGATATTATTAAACATAATACTAACAGTAACTTTCACAATATCTTTCATATCAAATATAAAAATTTTTTTAATCTCTCTTCTTTTCTCATTTTTTTTAGTTTAAAATATTTAAATTAATCCTTTATCAATAGTTTTTTTATTTCCTCTATATATTCTTTGAATGTTTTATTCATCTCTTCTTCCTCTAATTCCAAATAATCTCTATTTCTATACAATTTTCTATTTAATAATACTTTGTTTAGTAATAATATAAAATCTTTTTTATTGTTTTCTTTTATCTTTAATTTTCTTGTTATATATCTTATTACTTTTTCCAACCTTTTTGAACTGTCTTCATCATTGTTTATTTTTAATATCGCATAATATTTTCATTTTATCCTTATTTTTCTTATTCATATTTTTTCTTTTAAGTATTTATCTGTCTTTTCTTTAGATCTTTGTTTTCTTTCTTGCTCTTGTTTCTTTCTTAGTTTTTCTAGTCTTTCTCTTTTCTTTCGTTTAGAGCTTCATCATCATGTTGCTCTTGGTTCTTCTTGTTTTATTGTTTCTTTTCAAGAACTATTATCATCCAAGGGTTTATCTTCTTTTTTTATTATTGCTGGAAGTGTTTCTTGTTTATCAAAAATTCAATCATTGTTTGTATCTATTTCATGACTTATTGCTCATGTGCTACTTTCTTTTACTCAATCCCAATTTATTTTGTATTGTTGTGGTTCTTTTGCTATTTGTGTATTTTCTATATATACTGTTCAGCTTCAATTACTATCAAAATTATTCATTAGTAAGCTATAGTCTCATGTCTTCTCATCATCAAAATTTATTTCCAATTTATCTTTTGTTGTCTTAAACTCATCTATTTGTCAGCTATTAGTTTCTATGTTTGATAATTTTGTATAGTAATCTCATCAGGCTATCATTAAATCATAGCTTTCTTCTTTTTTTGAAAATATCTCTACTTTTAAATTATCTTTTTTCTCTGGAAGATATATATATTTAATTTTATTTTCTTCATTATATAGCGAATTTAGTTGATTTATTATTTCAGCTCAGGGGATTTCATTATATTGCTTTCAATTTTTATATCATGTTTTATTACCATTTTCATCTATCAAAAGTATTTCAGATTTTCAGTCTAAAGCATACAAAGAATCAGTACCATTAAATCATATAGGAGATGTAGAACCAGAATAAATCTCGTTTATTGAAACAACTCATATATCTTCAAATTTATCCCGCTCATATCATGGAACAATAAAAGTATTATTTTCTATATCTATTTTTATATGTCTTTCATATCAAATATATATGTTATTCTCATCCTCAATAAAAGGATAAGGATAATTGCTATCCCATATGTATATTTTATTTCATTCAACTCTATATGGAACTACAGCGTGTCAAAAAGAATCACATTTTTCTTCTCAAAAAATAGGTTTTACACAATTATCTTTTCAAGAAAAGCTGATTACATAATTTTCTTGTGGGTTATTTTTTAATTTATTCAATATGTCAACTGGAGTTTCATTTTCATATGAATTTATTTTCTTTTTATAATAATTTTCTTCAAATTGATATAATTGATGTGACAATATAGCTTTTATATTCTTATCTAGTCATTTCCATTTTTGAGTGTCATTATCATCAACTTGTATCTTTATACTATTAAATATAGTTCAACTTCATATATTTTTACTAAAATTAGGAAAATTTTTCTTTAATAATTCTGGTTTGCTATATTGAGTTAATGCTGTTAATGATAATCAAAAACAATTTCAATTTTTAAAAATATTAGGATCGTTATCATTTAGTCACATTATATCAAAAGCATCAAAATATTCTTTTTCTCATCATTCAAAAGATGATAAAGGAAAAACTGCATCCATTATTTCCCATTTTGTTCAATCAGTTTTATTAATACTAATACTTCAATCAACTCAATTATAAACATAATTGTAATTTCATGTCAAAAGGGTATTGTCTGGTTTACCATTAACAAAACTATAACCATATGGATAAGGCTCAAAACCCTCAAACAATACAAAATCATCCTCTCAAAAATTATTATCTCAAAAATCATACCAATTGCCAATAAATCAAGAACCACTCTCTGCCCTAACTCTCCAATAATAACTTCAAGTTCATGAATAGTCCAGTAAAACTTTTCAAACTCATGAATTTATATAATCAGTTTCCAGCTGATTTAATAAACTTCAAGACTTATATACCTCAAAAATCAATTTATAGTTAGTAGAAATATCTGTATTATTTAGTTTAGCAGATAGTATAATTCAACTACCAGATTGATTTTTTCATATCTTTTCTCAAACATCTATATCTTGAAACCTTAAATCCAACTCCTCTACCTCTGGCATCTCTAGGGTTTGTTTCAAATCTGTTAATAATTTAAAATCTTTTGAACAAAATTTAGAATCATAACTACATAAATTATAATCTTTTTTAGTTAATACAAATACTCATGTTTTAGTTTTATTAGTTCTAATCTCTCATCAATCAATAGCACTCGCAGATTTATAGTGAGAAACATTACAACTATAATTTATTTCGTAAATATCTTGCATATTATTAATAGTATCTATATTACAAGCATCTACACTATATGTTTTATACGACGAAAGTTTAGTTCAGGCACTAGAGCCTCATTTATCAATAATATTTTCAAAAAAACCTTGAGATGCTATATTACTACCAGTTCAACTAATCTCATCTTTTAAATTTAATTTAACATAAAAATATTTTGAAGTTCAAAAAGCATAAGCTCATACATCTATTTTTAATAAATCTTTTTTAGACACTTTAAAATATGTTAGTTTATCATTATATTTATCTTCTGTTTGACTACTATAAGCTTTTGGATTAAAATAATCATATGTTATTCTAATTATATCATTTTTCATACGCACATCTGACAATTTAGAATAAACATCACAATCTCATCAACTATAATAATATATCGAATAACCATTTGAATAAAAAACTGTATCATGAATATCAATTAATTTTTCATTGAAATACAATTCTGTGCGTCATACATTTTTTAGTCTAGAATGTCAAATAGTAAAATGTTTTAATTTATATCAATTTGAAAACTCTGCTGTTTGGATTATTTTACATTTTTCTTCTGCATTATTTGAAATATTGGGTAAATACGCGTTTTCATATCACTCATAAACTGAAAAATCTACATCATTGTTATTATCTCAAAAAGCAACAACTTTACTAGTTATTCAATCATCATTTAAAGTTTTTGCTTCCCAATAATAATCTCAAGATTCTAAATTAGGAATTGATATTTCAGCTATTCAATTATTAAATTTTTTACTATGTAAAGTCTTAAATGGCTTTTGATTATTTTCATATTTATATATATCTACAACTAAACTCAATGAATTTTCAAGTTTATCAGATATATTTGCAGATATTATAACTCATGAACTTGATTTATGATTTCATATTTTTTCTCATAGTTTCAATTCCCTTTTTTCTTGTCAAGAAAACTTAGTGTGTTGAGCTAGATTGAAAGGACTAATCAATCAAGTTCATATATTATAGTAATTAGGAGATCATTTAACATGACCATATTTATTTTCTCAACTGTATAAATCAATATTTTTAGAGTAAGATAATCATTTCAAAAAATCATACTTATAATATATTTTATAATGAGGTAGATAAAAATATATATTTCATTTTTCTATTATATATTGAAACCCTTTATCTGGATATTGATTATGATGATAAGTAACAAAAGTACTAAGTAAGCGTTTTAATTTTCATTCTCTATGATTATACTCATACAAAAGAGAAGCTTGTCCCTCTCTATTTATAAGAATAAGGTAATCTTCACTTGTATATTGATAAACTTTTATTGAGTCTATTGAATTAAAATAAATAATTGAATTGTCATACCTTTTATAAAAAGCATCATCACTTGAGGCTATAATAGTGCTTCAAGTTCAATCATATATATTAATTTTTTTATCTACATTAGAAATTTTGATAGTAAAATTATGGGAATTAGTTTCTATATACCTACTATCTGCATTTACTGTATTTACCAATAAAAATATAAATATAATAAATACTATTTTGGATACTCCTTTTAAAAACATAGTTTTTTATAACACAATAAATAAAAACATTATATATTTTTTGTGAAATAAGTAAAATTACAAAATCACATACTTATTTTTCATAAAAAATAATTTTGCTAATCTAAATAACTAAAAATTAAACCACCTCAAAACCTATTGCAAAAAGATATTTTTTTATATAATTATCTAAAATTAAAAAAATAATTATGGCAAATATTACAAAAATAGAAAATAAGACCAAAATTCTTGATGAACTTTTAGAAATATGATTGAAAGAAACTAAAAAACAATGACAAAATTTTAGCAAACAAAAATTCCATAAACTAAAAAATGAAATTTATAGAAAATACAAAATAGCAAAACCTTTTCAGTCAATAGAATTAATAGAAAGATATGAAGAATTAATAGCTGATTCTAGCTTGGAAGAAAATTTATTTTTCAAAAAAGTGTTGAGAAAAAGATGAATAAGAAGTTTATCTTGAGTAACTGTAATATCTCTTTTAACAAAATTTTTTGGTTGTCCTGGAAAATGTGTATATTGTCCAACTTTTGAAGGTTTACCAAAGTCTTATATTCCAGATGAACCTGCGGTACAAAGGGCTGTAATGAATAATTTTGATCCTATTTTACAAATTCATAATAGACTAAGAGCACTAGAAATAACATGACATAAAATAGAAAAAAATGATATTAGAATCATAGGTTGAACATGGTCTGTTTATCCTATAGAATACCAAGAAATGTTTATAAAAGCTATTTATGATGCTTTTAACACGTATGATGATATGAAAGTTTATCTTGAAAAAACAGATTTAACAAATGATAAATTTGCGACTTTCAAACTAAAAAAATGATACAATGCAAATTTATCTAAATCTTTGGAAGAAGCAAAAAAAATAAATGAAACATCAAGATTAAGAGTTATTTGAATAGCAATAGAAACTCGTCCTGACTGGGTAAATCCACAAGAAATAAAAAGACTAAGAAAATATTGAGTTACAAGAGTTGAAATTGGTTATCAAACAACTATAGATGAAATAAACAAGCTAAATAAAAGATGACACTGAAATAAAGAATCTATTAATGCTACTAGAATGCTCAAAGATGCTTGATTTAAGGTAGTTGCTCATATGATGCCAAATCTTTTAGGTTCAACACCTAAACTTGATAAAAAATCATTAAAAGAAGTTTTTGATAACCAGGGTTTTAGACCAGATGAGCTAAAAATATATCCTATGATGGTTACTGATAAGTCAGAGTTAACTCAAATGTGGAAAGATTGAAAATTTAAGGCTTATGATGATGAGACTTTAATAGAGCTTACCTCTGAGTTGCAAATGATGATTCCAGAATACATTAGATTAAATAGAACCTACAGAGATATTCCTGCTTCACAAATACTTGAATGAAGTAAACTAGCAAATTTAAGACAGCTTGTTGAAAAAAGAGTAAAAGAAAAAAATGGAAAACTAATTGATACAAGACATAGAGAAATAAGAGAATGAAAAAATGACCCTAAAAAAGCAGAAATTCATGAATTTATCTATAATGCAAGTGAATGAAGAGAATATTTTTTGACTTTTGAGGACCCAAAAGATAGAACTATATTTAGTTTACTAAGACTAAGACTTCCCTCTAAAAATAAAGAAATCATAAATGAAATATGAGAGTTAAAATGAGCTGCAATAATCAGAGAGATACATACTTTCTGAGACCAATTAAATATTAATGAAAAATGAGATGGTTTTGGTCAACACATAGGGTTTTGAAAAAAATTAATAAAAAAAGCAGAACAAATAACAAAAAATAATTGATTTTGAAAAATAGCAGTAATAGCTTGAGTATGAGTCAGATGATATTATGAAAAAAGATGATACAAATTAACTTGAGAATATATGTTAAAAACTATATAAAAAATTAGGACTAAATAGCTTTAGTTTCTATTTTTTTAAACCAATAAAAATAAAAAGACGAAATGTCAATACAATATTTTTTGTAAAAAATGATAAATTTATGCTATAATTATTGTACAAAGATTAAAAAATTTATATTTAATAATTTTACAATATTATGTTCATATTTATAAAAAACTACAAAAATCTACTTTTTTGCTTAATAAAAAATAACCTAGAAAGACTTGAAGCAAACGATTCTTTTGAATGAGGTGAACTAGAAGATTTAAAATTACTTCAAAAAGCTTTGAAAGATTGAATACTTGATCCTGAGGAAGCAAAAAAAATTTCAGATGAAGTAGAGCAAATTGAGTGAGATGCTAGAGAATGATTAAACAGTATAATTGAAAAAATAGTAGAAGAAGGATTTGCTTGTGAAGATGCTGACTCTTATAATTCATATAAAAATTTAATAGAAAAAAATTGAAAAAAAATACCAAGTTGGGATGAACTTATAAAACAAGTAAGAGAAGAATGAGAAGACCCAAATGATGATTTCAACTGAGTTATTGTAAATAAAGATAATATAAAAATAAGAGTGAATCAAAGTTGGTCAATGAAAGATACATTAGTTATTAAGTATGATGAAAATGCTCAAATAACAAATAAAGTATGGAAAAAAGAAGCTTGAGAAGATAATAAAACTGGTAACAAAGCAAAAGTAGAAAAAAACTTAATGGATGATAAAATAAATAAAAATGATGCTAAAAATAAAGCTAGAAAGGAAATAAATATTAAACCTCAAAGCTTGAATGAAGGTTCTAATATAGAGGAATTAATAAAAATAAATTATGAACATGCGAAAAATGAGCTTGAAAATTTAATAAACAATAATGCTACAGTTGAACTAGTAAACGAAGCAACTCAAAATCTAAAAAATACTAGAGAAGAATTAGACAGTGCTATAAATGAAGCTAACAAAATTAGTGATGCTAAAAACAAGGCTAGAGCTGAGTTGGAAATAGAAGTACAAAGTTTAAACGAAGGTGCTAGTATTGATAATGGGATTCAAGAAAATTTTGATAATACTAAAAATAACTTAAATGCTTTAATAAGTATAGAGGGTATTACTTCAGCTCAACTTGATTCTGCTATACAAAATTTAGTTAAGGCTAGAAATGAATTAGACAGTGCTATAAATGAAGCTAACAAAATTAGTGATGCTAAAAATAAAGCTAGAGAGGAACTAGAAATAGAACCTACAGTCTTAAATCAAGGTGCTAGTATTGATAGTAGTATTCAAAAAAGTTTTGATAATGCTAAAACTGAACTAGAAAACGCATTAAATAATCAAAATCCTAAAGTTGAACAAATAATAAATGCTACTCAAAATCTAAAAAATAATAGAGAAAGATTAGAAAGTGCCATAAATGAAGTTAATGAAATTAGTGATGCTAAAAATAAAGCTAGAGAGGAATTGGACATAGAAGAACCAATTTTAATAGATGGTACTGAAGGTGTAGACATGGAATTAAAAGCAAATTTTGATAATGCTAAAATAGAGCTAGAAAATTTAATAAACAATAACTCTAAAGCTGAACAAATAATAAACGCTACTCAAAATCTAAAAAATAATAGAGAAAGATTAGAAAGTGCTATAAATGAAGCTAATGAAATTAGTGATGCTAAAAATAAAGCTAGAGAGGAATTGGACATAGAAGAACCAATTTTAATAGATGGTGCTGAGGGTGTAGATATGGAATTTAAAATAAATTTTGATAATGCTAAAACTGAGCTAGAAAACGAATTAAATAATCAAAATCCTACAGTTGAAAAAATAAAGGATGCTACTCAAAAGCTCGTTGATGCTAGAAATGAATTAGATCTAAAAATATCTGCAAACAATATCATAAAAAGAGCTGAAAATCAACTACAAATAAAACCAGATAGTCTAAAACCATGAGCTGATAATAGCGAAGTAAAAGTATATACTAAATGATTTAATAACGCACAACAAACACTTAAAGAATATTTAGAAGGATCTGAAAGAGAACCGGTATTTATAGACGCTAAGAAGAATAGTTTAGCACGAGCTCTTAAAAGATTAAATGAAAAAATAGCAGAAGCAAACGAAAATATCCCAAAAGAAATAATTCACACAGTATGAAAAGGAGAAACATTATGGAAAATAGTAAAAAAACACTACTGATTAGAAAACAAAACAGAAATAGCAAAAATGGTAAACTTTGTTGTGGATAGTCAAATTGACTCAAAAATGGCAAAAAGACTTTGAAAAGATGAAGATCCAAAAAATTTTAGAGATGGTATAAAATGAGATAAAATATGGGTATGAGATAAAATAAAACTACTTCCAAAACCACAAGAGTTAGAAAAAATAAAAAAATCTACTACCTGACCTAGAGAAATAGAAAAAATCAAAGTAGTAAAAGCACCCAAACCAAGAAATGAAAAACCAAAAATTAAAACAAAAAATATAAACAATAGAGATATAGATAAAAATATTTCAAAACTAAATAGTATTGATATAGATAATAATACACTAGAAAAAGTAAAAAAATTAAATCCTGATTCTAGCTGGACAACAATTAAAGTATGAGAATATAAAGATAAATCTTGAGAAATAAAAGATATACTAGTAAAATGAGGAAATAAAAATAGAAATACCCTTGAACTAGATGGTTCATCTAATTATTGGGATTTAGACATAAGTATTTGAGAAGTAAAAGATAAAAAATATTTAGAAAAAAAATTAAAAGAATTACTTAAAGAGTATAATTGCTTAGATAAAAGAACAGAAGATGATAATAAAATAATAGACACAAAAAATAATGCACTGCCATGGAATAACAACTGACCTACAAATCAAACTGAACAAACTGAAACATCAAATATTAAAGAAAAATTAGGCGCGAAAATAGACAAAAAAATATTTGCTAAAATAAAGAAAATAAGCCCTGAATCTGGCTGGACAGAAATTAAAGTTTGAAAATATAAAAACAATGATTGAAAGATAAAAAATATATTGATTACTTGAGGTAACACACAATCTCTTCGTATAGAACTAGATGATTCTTCTAAATTTTGGGATGAAAGAAAACTACTATGAAGTTTCAAAAATGCAAAAGATATTGAAAATAAAATAGTAAAATTTGTGAATGAAAATACTAAAAATAAATACAATTAAAAGGAATAAATATAATATTATACAAAAAATATGTTCAAAATAATAAGAAATAATAAAAATCTATATTATTACTTGATAAGAAATAATTTTTTAGATTCTTTTAATAATATTGATACATGAGGAAAACCTGAAAATTTTGATTGAAATGAATTATCTGACTTAAAAACTTTAAGAATAGCTTTAGAAGATAAAAATATAAATCATGAGGAAGCGATTATGATTATTGAAAATATTAAGCAAATTGATTGAGAAGCTGAAGAGTGATTGAAAGAATTAGCGGAAAAAATACTAGAAAATTGATTTTCAGCAATAGATAAAAATTATTACGAAAAAATTTATCTTTTAATGCAAAAAAAGTCAATAAATATACCAAGTTGGTCTAAAATAGAAGAAAGTCTACTTAAAAATTTATCTATACTGTCTAGCTGGAATTACAAACTTGGGAAAGTTGATAAAGATGAAGATTTTCATGGAATAGAAGTAAATAAAAACAAAGTAAGTGTAAGATATGACTGAGTATGAATAAATGATACTTTAGAAATTAATTATGATAAAGAAGGAGAAATTACAGGTACTAATTGGGTTAATAATAGAAAAGAGCATGAAAATTTAAGAAACAATACAAAAATTGAAAGTGATTTATTAGATGATAACATAAGAAAAGTAGAGAAAAAAGGTGTTTCACAAAATGATTTATGAGAAGAAGGGGCAAAAGAATGAATTCCTATAAAATGGTATTATGTAAATGATGATGGTGAACCAGTAGATCAAGATTATAATCCAATAAATATAGATGATGATGGTAACCTAACAAATGTTGATGGTAAAGCAATAGATCCGCGTGGTAACTTACTAACTCCAGACAATAAAAAAACTCCTAAAAATAAAGAAGAAAAAATTACTAATGAACAAAATACTTCGAGCTTAAAAACAGTAAATCTTGAATTTACAGAAATAAAAAATACATTATATCCAAAAAATTACGAAGTAAAAAAAGGAGAAACTCTATGGAAAATAGTTAAAAATCACTATAAAATAAAAGATAATACCAAAATAGCAAAAATGGTAAACTTTGTTGTGGATAGTCAAAAAGATTCTAAAATGGCAAAAAGACTTTGAAAAGATGAAAATCCTAAAAACTTTAGGGATGGTATAAAATGAGATAAACTGTGGGTATGAGATAAAATAGTATTACCTAAAATACCAAAAACTATAAAAAATATAAAAAAATCTAGTACTTGAGTCAGGAAAAAAATAAATAGATAAAGCAAAAATAGACTAAAAACTTTTAAATTAAAAATTTAAAAGTTTTTTTAAAATCATCATTTTTTATTTTGATTTAAAGTATTTTTAATATAAAATAAACTTCTATGTTAAATCTAAAAATATTTTAAAAATGAGG
Source organism: uncultured bacterium (assembly GCA_963922865.1). Classification (GTDB taxonomy): domain Bacteria; phylum Patescibacteriota; class Gracilibacteria; order BD1-5; family UBA6164; genus CAWUJK01. Next base: position 23,139 of record CAWUJK010000007.1, read on the forward strand.
ATAGCAGCAAGAGCATTTATAAAAAATTGAAAATGAAAATTTTTATTAGCAAAACATAAATGAAAAAGTATGTGGTCTCTTCCATGATGAGGTATAAAACCGAAAGAGTCTATTTTTAAATGTATAAAAAGAGAAATAAAAGAAGAATTTAATCTAAAAATAAAACTAAGCTGAGAAACATTTAAATTTAAAAGTGAAAAAGTAAAAAAAGTTTATGTTAACCCTATTTGTTCATATCAAATAGAATTTAAAACTAAAAAATATTGAACACAAAAGAAAATAGAACATATATTTTTAGCAAATATAAAAAATGATATTTCACAAATAAAAATACAAAAAAACGAAATATGAGAATACAAGTTTTTCACTTTAGAAGAAATAATTAAACTAGAAAATACATTTTCTCAAATAAAAGAAATAGCATCATATCTAAAAGAATGTGGTAAATAAAATAATAAATTTATTGATTGTAATACTTGTTTTATTTATAGCTCTAGTACATTCACATATACTAGATTTTTTTTGATTAAAATCTTTTTCATCAAATTTATATATAAATTGAAATTATGAATTTTTTAAAGTTTTATTTTTCAATATATTTTCATGAGCAATTATATTTTTGTTTTTTATTAACAGTTTATTAAAAACAAAAGAAATACTAATACCAAAATATATATTTTTGATTATTTTAGTTTTAATTAGTTCAAATTTATCTTCTTTTACACCCTACACTTCCCTACTTGGAAATAATGAAAAATGACATTCTACTTTTATGTTTATAAATGTATTGTGATTAATAGTAGTTTTTGTAAACATAATAAAAGATAATAAATACATCAAAAAAATATTATTAAAAACTATTATTTTATCATCTTTTATTGTATCAATTATTTGAACAAAAGAATTTTTAATTCCTAGTTTTGATTATGGTGACTTATCAAATAGAGCTATATCTACTTTTGGGCACCCAAATTATTTATCTTTGTTTTTAATTTTAACAATTCCTATAATAAATAATTTTTTGAAAGAAGTAAAAACAAAAATAGAAAAAAATATATATTTATTAATAAGTGTATCAATAATTTTATGTTTAATTTTAACAAAGTCTATATGGGCTATATTTTTATTAATATTTTATTTTATCTATATAAAAAGAACAACAATAAATAATTTTTTATGAAAAAAATTATTTTATACTACTTTTTGTTTGTCAACAGTTTTATGAATATTTTTAGTGTTAATTTACTATCCTGAAAAATTAACTAGTTTCATATCAAGGTTTTATATATGGGAAACAACTTTTAGAATAGTTATTTCAGATTGGAAAATATTTTTATTTTGAAATTGACTTTGAAATCTTGATTTAATATTTGAATGATATAAAAATAATTACCTATATATATTTGAAAATTTTTGATTTACAGCTGATAGACCTCACAATTTATTTTTATACATTTTTTATAGTTTTTGAATTTTATGATTAATAATATTTTTTCATATACTTTATTTTTTTTGTAAAAATATTAATAATTATAAAGAAAAGAAAGTTCAAATCCATGTGATAGTTTTGTTTTTACTTTTCAGTATTTTTAATTTTGCAAGTATAGCTAGTTATTTAATAATAGCTATAATGTTAAGCTTATTGTCTAAAAAAAATATAAAATGAAAAAATATTGTTTTAAAAAACAATATTTTACAAATATTTTTTGTCACTATATCACTATTTTCTATGTTTTTTTATATGATTTATTTTCTAGAAGAACAAAAAAAATATATAGATAAATGATATGAAACAAAAAATTACTTACTAAATAAGATAAAATTTGAAAACAAAGAAAAAATGATTTTTGAATTAAATAAAAATGATAATAAAAAATTATGTGATAATCTAATAATAAACTCAAAATCTGCAGAAAATTATATATTTTGTTGAAATATTTTATATACAAAAAATAAAGAATTATCAAAAAAATATTATAAACTATGACTTGAAAAACTACCAAATTTATGGGAAAAAGATTCTAAATATTACAACAATATATTTATAAACAAAAAAGATTTAATTCATAGATTTTTTTCAAAAAAATATGGTAGTATAAATAAAGTTCTAAAAAGGCTATGAATAAAAAAAGAACTTGATTTATAAGCTTAAAACAATAAAATAACTAAAATAATTAAACATATTCAAATATATATTTAATAGATAATAAATGAGATCAGGTTTAACAAATATACAGTGGTGCCCGTGATGTTGAGATACATTAATAATAATGGCTATTAAAAATGCCTTTAAAGAGTTAGAAATGGAGTCTCATTCAAGAGTTGTAGTATCTTGAATTTGATGTGCTTGAAAGGCAAGTCAATATATAGATTGATACGCTGCTGAGACTTTGCATGGTAGAGCTCTACCTTTTGCAACCTGAATAAAACTCGCAAACCCAAAGCTCAATGTTATTGCCACTGGTTGAGATTGAGATGGGTTTGGTATTGGTTTATGACATTTTATACACTGTTGTAAAAGAGATTTAGATATTACTTATATAGTAATGGATAATGAAAATTATGCTTTAACTACAGGTCAAGCTAGTCCAACTACTCCTATATGAGCAAAGACAAAAACTACACCAAAAGGAAATAAATCAGAACCTTTTGACCCCATAAAATTAGCAAAAGCTTCGGGATGTAGATTTGCTAAATATGCAGACTCAGTAAAATTTGTAGAGTTAAAAGAAATAATCAAAGATGCTCTTAATCATCCTGGATTCTCAATAGTAAATGTTCATCAAGCTTGTCCTAGTTTCAAAAGATGGTAAAAAATAATAATTTCTAAAAGAAATTATTATTTTTTGACTTATATTTAAAAATATGTTTTAATATATATAATTAGATATATATTAAAAATAAAAATGCTGCAAAAAATTTTTAAAACATACAAACAAATTTTAGATGTTAAACTAAAAGATTCTACACTTTTAGTGTTTTTAGTATCTATTTTAATAATATCTGTATGAATTGTAGTTCCAAACAATAGCTTGGTCAATGCAAAAAATAATATCTTAGAATTACAAAAAAATCAAAAGCTAGAAATAATAAATATAGTAAATATAGATGGAAAAAAATATAAAATCTATTTTGAGGAAATTAGATAAAGTTAAAAGTTTTTTGATAAGTTAGAAAGTGCTGAATTATATTTTTCTTCAAAACAAGACAAATTTTCCATACAGTTTTTTTCAAAATTTTTAATATTTTTTCACAAGTGCTCTAAAGAATCAAAAAAATACCTTTTTTTATCTCACAATAAATAAATTATTCTTTGCATACTAGAATGTGTATCAAAATCTTTTCATAAGGCTTCCGACCAAGAAAAAAAATAAACTCTAGATAGATAATCATAATAACTCTCATTAGTCTTTTTAGTAAGTCATTTCAATATAGAATGTATAGTTCATGAGTAAGTTCAATTTCAAATTCAAGTATTATTATTTTTTGTTGATGTTAATGTAGCAGGGTGAATTTCATTTAAAAGTGATGACAATAAAGCATCAATTTTTTTTCATAAAACTTCAAAATTTCAATCTTCTATATAGTTAAACATATTATTATCATTATTATTTTTTGTTTCTAATATTGATGCTTTTTTACAAAAAATAAACTTATCTATTATATTTTTATCTCAACTATCTAGGTAATCAAAAACAACTTCCAAAAATTCATTATCATATAAAAGATATAGATTTTGGGGTAGTTTAGTAGGTATTAAATTTTGAAATAGATAGTCTACATTTTCTTTTTTTATATTTTCTAAAGAAAATATAATGTCCATAGTAGAGTTATTAATTTTACATATATCAAAAAATCTTAGCAAGCTATAAACAAGCTCTATTTTTTCAACATTTAAATTTTCATCTACTAGCAAAATATTTAATACAAAATTTTCTATTCTTGAATCAGAAAGTAGTTTTCAAATATTTACTAATTTTTCAAGTACCTGTATTTCATTTGGAACTGACTGAAGTATTAGTTCCCTATATTCTTCTCCAAATATATTTGAAATTTATATTAGTAATTTTTCTTTTTTTGATAATTGTTTTAATGAACTAGATATAATTTCATCTTGTGCTTTTTTAGTTTCATTTACTATAATAGCAGAATTGATAGGTATATTTGGTTTGGGTGACTTTTCTAATACATATTTTTCAGGAGCAAGCAAAATGTCTTGTATCAATATTGAAAGTTGAGCTCATTTTTTACCAAAATTAAGTATATACATCAAATTTTCTAAGCTAAGATTATCAAGCTTTGTTTTATCTAAATATCATTCTTCAAATAGTTTTTTAACTTTAGATACTAAACGAGAATTATTTGAAAAATTGTGGTTTTCTAAATCATTTTCAAATAAAAACAATAAATCATTATTTTTAGGTAATTTTTCTTTGTTTCTTATAATAAAATTTTCTACTGAGCTATATTTTTCAGATGGTATATCTCAGGACATATAATAAATAACTTTTGAAAAAGCAAATTTCTTTTTTAGAAAAAAAGTTTTATGGTTGTTCATAACAAAAGTTCAAATTTGTTTTCTTTTTTCTATATTTTCAATATCTTTAATAACTTTGATATTAAGTAAGATACGAGCCATTTTCTCGTTCAAGTCTAAATCAAAAAAGTTTTTAACTATTTTTTGATTTATATTGTCAATTTCTATGGAAAAATTTCAATACTTTTTATGCAGAAAAGCAAAAACAAAACATAAGCGCCTATCTTCTTGATCTTTTGGTTCAATTAATTTTAAAAATCTTCTAGAGAAAAATAATGTTATTATAGCAGAAAATGATTGCTCATCTAAAACATTTCTATCTTTTAAAAACAATAATATAGAAAACATTCTTCATTCAGATGATAAGTCATCCAATGCCTCTTCTAAATAATCTTTCATGTACCAATACTTTTCATCTATTAATAGATAATCAATATTTTTTATTGTATTTCTTAGTAAAGTTTTAATTTCAGTTCTTATTCTCTTAGTTAATTTTTTATCTTTTTTTTCTACATGTTTAAAAAAATCTCATTGTTTCTGAGGCGTTATAAAACTACTATTTGAAAGTTTCAAATCAAAAGCTGAAATAAAAAACTCTTCGTTTTTATCAAATTCTCACCAATAAAGTTCTTTAGAACATAAATATTCGCAATATTCTTCTAGTGGTTTTGATGACAAAGTGAATATGTGATCCGAGATATCTAAACAAAAGCTTTCTATAATTTTATTAATAGATTCCTCACTTAAAGACTCCTCCAATGAAACTCCAGTATACTCATAAATTTCTTCAAATACTTTATAAAGTATATCTTTTAATATTTGGGTTTTTCTTTCAATATCTGAAGATTCAATATCCTCTTGAAAAATAAGAGTAGGCAAAATTAAACTTCTAACTGATAATATTAATGTTCCAATTTTACTAGTACTTTTTTGGGGAGAATTTATTTCAGGTGTTTTATCACAACTAACCATTAAAAATATCTTAATAATATTCAAAACTCCTTTTTTATTTAAAAGGAATTATAAAAACAAAACGAATTATGTCAAACTAAATAATTTATAAAAAACTGCTATACCAATAAAGCAAAGCAGTTTTATTATCAAGGTTTTTTATTTCAAAAATAAGTCTTTAATCACATTTTTGTCCAGCTATATTTATTGACACATTATCTCACTTAGCTCTAATATTTGGACATTCATCATTATTTAAAGCATCATTATTAGAAGCGTCATTACTATCATTTAGAGTTATTGTTTGTTTTATTTTATCAGAACTTGGTTTAAAAAGATCTCAGCCATCAAGTCAAAGATTTTCTACCATTTTTTTAGAGGAAAAGGCAAGTTTAGTAAACTGTTCTTGCTGATTACTCATTTTACCACCTAAACTAGCTATACTACTAGAAATATCTGAAGTTTTTTCTGGTGTTTTTATTGATTCTAACATAATACTTAAAATTATAATATAAAAAATTAAATTGTACTTATAAGTTCCTCCATATTTTCATTTTCTTGTTTAATTTCATGTTTTTCTAGCATTTTTATTTTACTAAATTTTTTTTTTGTTTGTTGAGAGCTTATTTTTGATAAAAATTCTTCTTGATTTTTTATCAAAAAATTCATTATATCTTTCATAAACTCAGAAGAAAATTCTTCTATATCATCAATAAATATTTGTTTTGCTTGGTCGCTAAGCAGAAAAGATTTATTAATTGAATCTAAAAATATTTTTTTTTCTTCATTCATTATTTAATTTTTTAGTTAATTAAGTTTTTTTCATATAATAATATAACATTTATTTTTATATTTTGCAAATATTGTATAAGTTCCACCCTAAATAGCTTTAAATTGAATATAAAAATCTATGTTTAATTGAGAAAACATTACTTGACTTTTATTGTTAAATGATGTATAATAATTAGATAGGGTATTTTTTTATATAATTTATATTATCATAGTAAAAACAATTATAATTCAACAAATATTGAGTAAGGATAATGTTTCATTGACAACACTTTAATAAATTAAGACAAAAAAATAGTGAAATTTAAAAATAAAAAGTTGCAAATCTTATTACTTCAAGTATTAACTTGAGCCACATTTTCTAGTGCTCTTATAATACCATTTTACTTTTCAAAATGAGTGTTAAATACAGATGTTTTTTTACTTTTCTGAATTTACCAAATAGCTATTTTATTGTTTGAGATTCCTACCTGAGTAGTATCATCTAAGTTTTGAGAAAAAACATGACTTTTTGCTGCTTATGTATTTATGTTTTTATTTTTTGTGTTATTAAATTTTTGACAGTGATTTATATATTTTGCTGTATTACAACTTATACTTGCTATATCAAGAGCTTTTCAATCTTGAAGTATACATTCTCTAATATATGATTTTGCTCTGGAAAATAAAATTAATCACAAAAAACTTAGGGCTGACTACCAAATTTTATGACTGATGATATGATTAATAACAACTATACTTTGATCGTTTTTAGTATTAAAGTTGTGATATACACAAATATTTTATATAGAAGCAATACTATTTTTGATAGCAGCAATATACATGTTATCGTTTGAAATTAAAAAAACTCACAAATGACAAAATGCAAAGTGCCAGAATGCTAAAAATATTACTGAGATATTTAAAAATTCTCTCATTTTCTTATGAAAGAATAAAAATATAATGTTTTCATGATTTATATTGTATTTTTTACTATGACTTGAGGCTTGAATATATATATCTATGCAAGATATTTACTTAAATTGATTACTTCTGCCTTTAGAGTATTTATGATGAGTTTTGGCTCTTTTAACTATAGTTTCTATATTTTTTACCAAGATAATATCTAAAGTAGATTATAAATATATGGTGGTATTGCTGTGAATTTCACTTTTAAGTTTTATTTTGGCTTCAATATCAAATTATTATTTTAGTTGATTATTAGTATTTATGACTTTTTTTGCTACTCAAATTGTAAGGTGAGTAAATATACTTATTGATGATAAGCTACTGTCTAAAATTGATAATTGAATATGATCTTGTGTTCTTTCTCTTTTAGGATTTTCAGAAAGGCTTATATTTTTTAGTTTTTCTTTGATTATTTTTATTTTTAAAGTAAATGCTTTGCTTGTAATACTTATATTATCTTTGGTCTTATTATTTCTATATATGTTTTATAAATTTTTTTATCAATTAAAAATTTCCACTCCTTGAAAAAAATAATTTTTTCAGTATCATAAAAATAGATATAATTGACATGTAAAAACAAAAATTATGAAAAAAACTTTAGACCACTTACCAAAAAAGTACCAAAAAGAGCTTCAAACTATTACTCAAAAAATAAAAGCGTTTCCATGAGTGGAGATGGTAGTATTGTTTTGAAGTTTTGCTAGGTGAGATTATGTAGAAAAAGATATAAACTATGTTCAAGACCATTTTGAAGAATTTCAAAGTGATTATGATATTATGGTCGTGGTGAAAAATAAGTTTGCAGAAGATGACTTGGACACATACAGTCTAGAAAAAGAGGTGAATGAGAGTTTATGAAAACCTGAGAGTTGAAGATATAAAAGACCTGTGAAAATTATTTTTGAGAATATACAGGAACTCAATGAAAAACTTAGAGAAGACTGGTATTTTTATGCTGATGTGAGAAAAGATGGTATCATACTTTATGATTCTTGAAAATACACTCTAGAAAAAGCAAAAGTATTTACTCCAGAAGAAAAATTGCAGGCTCAAAAAGAGAATTTTAAGCATTGGTTTAATAGTGCTAATGTATTCTTAAAGCATTTTACAAATGCCAAGAACGATAATGAATTAAATGAGTCTGCATTTTTTCTTCATCAATCAGCGGAAAGATATATGACTACCTATCTCCTAGTTAAAAATCATTATAAACCTAAAGAACATGATATAGTATTTTTGTATAATGATGTTGTAGCTCTTGATTGAGATTTTCACTGATGGTTTGACCATGATAATGAATACGAAGAATCTATGCTTATTTTACTTAGACGCTCTTATGTAGATGCAAGATATGATAAGAGTTTTAGTATTAGTAAGCAAGAGCTTGAATTTTTGGAGAAAAAGGTTTTGTGGCTCAGGGATTTGGTGGAGGAGAAGTGTGAGGAGGTTATAAGTTTATTAAATTTTTAAAGAAAAGTTACCTATTTTGAATTAATAGTGACGAGTAGTACACAGTCATATTTCATAGAATTATATTATTTTGAAAGGTTAAAAGGTAAAGATAGAGCGACAGCGAAGCTGTTGCATTATCTTTTTTTAAAAAGTATAAAAAAATTAATGCTAATTTAATATAATATCATTATAATAATAAAATTATATTGCATTTTACAACATGATTAAACAATTTGATTGTTTATATTTCACTTGTTTATATAATATTAGTAATTTTAATTTATAATTATACTTTTAATGTTAAGAATTAGCTCAGAGAAGTTACCTAAGTTAGTAATATATGATTTATCATATTTAATTTACTATTCAATATATTGATTTCTATTATCTATCTTATTAATTAATCCACTTTCTCAAATATATTTAGAAGGTTTTACTTTAAAAAATGATTATGAAATATTGGCTTTTTCAATTATTTTATGAATACTTTTATGAGTTATATATAAAATAATTACTCCTTCTATTAAAAAAAGACTAATAAAAAGAAATATATTTATAGCTTGAATAATTAAGGCTTTAAAGAAAAAAGAAAAATTATCTTTTTGAGATATATTAGATAATTATTCTTATTTTCTATTTCAAAGCAAAAAGTTCTTTCTACAGATAAAGAATGGGTATCTTGGATAAATGCTTTAATTGCTTTAGATATTGTAGAATTAAAAAATCATAAAGATATTAAAAAGAAATGTGAAACTTTTGATTATAAATTTTTTAGTAAACATTTAGAAGATTTAGTATTTTTTCTAAAAGATAAAGATGTTGATTTAGATGAATTAATAAAAAGGTTAGATAATTATGTTTTATAAATAAAAAATAAAAATGAAAATAAATAGCTTAGATATAAAAAATTTTAGATTATTAAGAAAAGTAAAAAATTTTCAATTAGATTTTCTTCATACTATAATAGTTTGAAGAAATAATAGCTGAAAAACATCTTTAACTGAATTATTTAAAAAATTTTTTGATGATTGAAGTTCTTTTCAATTTGATGATTTTTCAATTGAAACCCATGACAGTTTTAATAAATCTTTTGAATTATATAAAGATTATTTTATTGAAGATGACTGAAACACAGATGAAAAAGAAAGTAAGTTTGAATTATTTAAAAATAGTATTCCTAAAATTGAATTATTAATAAAATTTATTTTAGAAGATTGAGATGAATGACTTGAATTTGTTCAAGATTTAGATGATGAGACTAACGAATATACAGTTTTATTAGAATATACCTTTAAAGATGTTTTGAAATTTTTATGAAATATTAATTTAGATGAGCTGGAAGAAAATTTTAATTTTATTAATTATATAAAAAAGAATTATTATTGAAATTTTGAAATAAAAAAATTCTTAGTTAGTTCATCTGGCATACAACAAATTCAGAATTTTAATTTTAAAAGAATTTTAAATATTGATTTTATTGATGCTCAAAGACATTTAGATGACAATTCTACTGATAACAATAAAACATTATCTAAAATCTTTGAGACTTATTATAAATTAAATAGTGAGTGAAAAAATGAAGAGTTAGATAAAACATTAGATGGAATTAATACAGATTTAGATTCAGAATATGAAAAATTTTTTAATGATTTACATTCAGACTTAAAAACTTTTTGATATCCTTGACTATGAAATGAAGATAAGAAGTTAAAATTAAAATCTGAACTAAAATCTACAAAATTACTAGAATGAAATAATTCTAAAATATATTATTCTCAACAATATTATGATTTACCAGAATCATATAATGGTTTATGATATAGTAATTTAATTTATATTATTTTACAATTTATACATTTATATTGAGAATTTAATAAATTAAGACCTAGACCTCAATTTGAATTACTATTTATAGAAGAGCCAGAAGCACATCTTCATCCTCAAATGCAACAAACTTTTATAAAACAAATTCAGAATTTTATAGATAAAAGAAGATGGAATATACAAATTATAATTACCACACATTCTTCACATATAGTTTCTTCTTCTGAATTTGATAAAATCAGATATTTTGTTAGGAAAGAAGAAGAATGAACTGAAATAAAAAATCTTTGAAGCTTTAGTGATACTGAAAGTAACAAATCATTTTTACATAAGTATCTAACTTTGGAAAAAGCTGATATTTTTTTTGCTGATAAATTAATAATGATAGAGTGAATGGTTGAAAGAATTTTATTACCATTATTTATTGAAAAGATTGATAATGAAATTATTGATATTAAAGAAAAATTATCATCTCAATATATATCTACAATAGAAGTATGATGAGTTTATGCACATAAATTTAAAGAATTTCTAGAGTTTTTATGAATAAAAACATTAATAATCACTGATATTGATTCAGTAGATAAAAAAATTAAAGGTGAAAAAGAATTATTAGGATTAAAATGAGATGATGATTTAAAATATAAGAAATATAAGGTAGCTGATTCAACTAGAACAAGTAATTATACTATAATAAATTGGATACCTTCTAAATCTAAAATAGAAGATTTAAAAAGTTTAAGTGAAGATAAAAAAGTCCAATGAAAATTTAGGGTAGCTTATCAAGTTGAAGAGAATTGAAATATATGAAGAAGTTTTGAAGATGCTTTTATATTAGCTAATTTAGAATTATTAGCTAATTTTAAAGATAAAAAAGATAGTGAATGAAAAATTATTAATAAAAGTGAAATACTGGAAAAAAAGTTCAAAGATTTAAATAAAAATGAAATTGAAAAAGATTGATATTGGAATATTGCACAATATATAGATAAAAATGATAAAAAAACAGATTTTGCTTTTGATATAATGATGTTAGAAGATTTTAATGTTCCAAAATATATAAAGGAAGGTTTACTTTGGTTATCAAAAAAATAATATGAAAGAAAATGCTTTTGATAGTATAAAAAATTGTATAAAAAATAATAAAAGTTTTATTTTAGAAGCCTGAGCTGGCTCTTGAAAGACATATACGCTTATACAAACAATTCAATATTTGTTAAAAGAGAAATGATTTTCTTTTGCTGAAAAATGACAAAAAATAGCTTGCATAACTTATACAAATATTGCAAAGAAAGAATTGATTGAAAGATTAGATTATAATGAGTTGATAGAAATTAATACAATTCATGAATTTTTGTGGTCAATAATTAGTAAATATCAATGAAATTTAAAAAAAGAACTACTAATATATAATTTAGAATTTGATAATGAAAAACAAGTTGATAATTTAGATGAAATTTTAGGTAAAGTTGATATTACTTATTGAAATTATTGAAGAAGGTTAAAAAAATGAGAAATTACTCATGAAGATGTAATTCATTTATCTTTAGTGTTATTAAGAAAATATCCAAGATTACAGAAAATATTACTTTCAAAATTCCCATATTTTTTTATTGATGAATACCAAGATACTTTTACAGATATAGTTAATATTTTATTAGAAATATTAACTAATAATAAAAATGTTTTTTTTCTATGATTTTTTTGAGATTTTATGCAAAAAATTTATCAAGATAACAGAGTTTGAAGAATAGAGAATGATAATTTAGAAAAAATTCAAAAAATTGAAAATTATAGAAGTTGAAAGAAAATTGTTAAGTTAATAAATAAAGTTAGGTATATTAATGATGACTTGAAACAAGAATCTAGAAAAGAATATGATTGAGAAGTAGAGTTTTATTACTCTAATAGTGGTATAAGTGAAATAGATAAATACAATACTTTAAAAAAGAAACTATGATGGAGCTTTTCATCTAATCCAAAGGAAAATAAAATATTGGTATTAACTAATAAGAAAATTGCAAATGATTTATGATTTGAAAATTTACTATTAATATTTACTCATAGATATGGTAGATTTTGAAATGAAATTTTAAATCAAAGAGATAATGCATACATTGATTTTTTCCTAAATAAGATTGAGAAAATTATCTATTACTATGAAAATAAAAATTATTTAGAATTTTTTAATTTATTTTGAAAAGAAGATTTTAAAATAAATAAATTAGAAGATAGAAAAATATTGAAATCATTGATTCTATGATTAAAGGATATTAGAAATAAAGAAACTATATGAAATGTTTTAAATTATATATATGATAATAAAATTTTAGAAAAAACACAAAGAATAATATTATTTGAAAATTATCTCTTGAAAGAATTTGAAGAAGAAGAAAAAATTCAAAGACAAGAAAAAAATAATAAATTAAAAGAAGATTTAATGTCTTTGAATTATAATGAAGTAATTAACTATAATAATTATATTGAAAATAAAACTCCATACTCAACTCAACATTGAACTAAGTGAGCTGAGTATGACAATGTTTTATTGGTTATTGATGATAATCATAGATGGTATAAGTATAGATGATTTGATAAATTAGTTTCTTGAAAAATATTAAACAAAGATGATAAAAAAGCTTTAGAAAACCAAGAAAGGTTATTAAATTTATTATATGTTTCAGTTTCAAGAGCAAAAAAGAAGTTAGTAACTTTATATTTATCTAATTTAGATACTGATTGATTAAATTGATGGAAAAATATTTTTTGAGAAGACAATATTCATATATTGTAAAAATAGAAAAAGTTAGATTATCTATAATTGATAGTCTTTTTTAATTGCAAAAAATAAAAAAGTGCTATAACTATATAGCAAAATACAAATAAAATTTATGAAATAATGAATATGATACTATTTATGATGAATACAAAAAATGACTACTTATAGGAAGTGTAAAAAATAATATTCAAGGTTTATTCCAATATGCAAGTGAGTATTTTGAGACGGCAAGTTATGAAGAAATGAAACAGCTTGTAGATATTATGATAGATAAGGTGGTGTATTCTACTGACAAGAAAAACCCAGTGCGTATTATACTCAATGTAAGCCCATGAGAGTTTGATTTTGAGGAGTATCTCAAATCTGATAAAGAAACGAGTATAGTGAGAGAATATAGTAAAAAAAAAATCCAACTGAATAAGTATCAAGTTGAGTTTTTTCTTGTACTCCTAAACCCGCAGTAGTACAATGAGGAGATTTTAAGTTTATTGAACTTTTAAATAAAAGTTACCAGTTTTGCATTAATGACGGGACACTACAAATAAATTGTGAACTTTTTTTATTAAATTTCCTAACTATAATTTAGAACTAATGCTAGAAGATAGATATAAAGATTTTTGGAAATATAGGTGAAAGTAGATTATTAATTATATCTATTAACTACCTTTAATTATAAGAAGTTTAGTATTATAATAAACCAAGACTTCAGTATAGAACTAATTTAGAAGTATTATATATTATGATTTTTGAAAATAAATTACTAAAAGATAAAAAATAATTCTTTAGAAATCTTTATTTTTTTTGAAAATATATATAATTAAACTATAAGAATTCTAAATAATAACTGTTCCAAAAATATGAACTTAAATTTTACTAATATAAATTCAAACAATATTATTAATAATATTGTTATTAATACATATGAACTTGATAGTATCTCTAAAGAAAGTTTAAGGAATCATCTAAAAACTCAAGTGAAAAAAATAAAACCCATAGCAGAATTTTCTAATTACTCAAATCCAACAGTAAAGTCTTCTTTTTTAAATAGAATAAAGGAACAATTAGCATATAAAAAACAAAAACAATTTGATAAAAGAAGAGAATTTGTAACCGAATTTATGGCTCAAACTTTACTAGAAAAAGAAAATAATATTATTTTTTGGGAAGAAGTTGATAAAAAAATAAATGTTGATCCTATTGAAATGAAAAAATCAACTGATGGAATTGATGTTACTGGTATTCAATTAGAAGATAATTGTAAATTTGTTATATGCGAAGTAAAAGCTTCTGATGAAAATAAAAATAAAGTTGATTCATCAACTGAAATATTAGATGAAATAGCAAAAGCCTCTTTTAATAATGAATGAAGATTATTAGATGAGTTACATAATTATTTATATAAGATATGAGTTATAGAAGGCAATAATGATAAACTTTCAAAGTTATTAGAAAGTTTAATAGAAAATATAAAAAAAGATGACTCTTCAGAAGATATTATTAATAAAAATATTATTTTCATTCCTTTTTTAATAAGAAGAAAAAGAGATAGAATCAAAGATTTTCTTGAAATAGTAGACTATAAAACATTACATGAAAAAGAAGTATCTGGAGTTATTTGGTGATTTGATGAAGATATTACAAATTTTTGTATAAATTTATTTGATGAAGCAATAGAAGAAGTTTTATAATAAAGTTATTAAATAATGAAAACTATAGAAAAAATTATACATTTATTTAATTCAGATCCTTCTAAATCAAATTTGAAAGAAGTTTATTCGCTAATATCAAATATTAGAGAATCTGAATTGGAAAAACTATTTGATAAAAAAACAACTTCTACTAAAAATAGTAAGAATTTTCTTCATGCATCAGTGGTATTCAATTCTCTTTTTCTTTTATTAAATAATTTAAATTTTATTGAAAATAAGGAAAAAAAAGATGTATGAAAGAAAATATCTAATATTTGTTATAATTTATATTATTCTACATATATCTCAGATAAACAATTAAACAATTTTATATTTTTATCTATTTATGGAATTATATCAGATAATATAGTAGACATAGATAATACTATAAGAGAATTTGTAAATACATACAAATTCAAAGAAAAATTAGAAACAATAGAAGAATTAGAAAATAACATAAAAGTTTTTATTATAACTTTATTAAAAAGAATAAAGTGAAATGATGATATATATATAATAAAAAGTTATTCAAAAAAACTAAAAGAACAAATTTCTTATATTCAAGATAAATATCTAAATAATAACCTATCTGATATAGGAGCAATAAACATATTATGATACAGTAATTTATTACATTTATTAAATATTTTTGCAGAATATCTTACAATATGAACATGTGAGGAAGAAAATATTAAATCATCTATTGATATATATTGTAAGAATGCAATAGATTTATTCAAATATACTAATAATAATATATTTGTAAATATAAGTTACCTTATAAAGTATGCTTTAAATAAATCTTATGACCTATCAATATGGAGCTTTTTAGAATCAACTCCTATATTTAAAGAATATTTTTCTGAAATAAATAGTAATGAAAGAAAAATATTATCTTTCTTTCCTTCTCAACAAAAAGCTGTAGTAGACTTGTTTAATATTGCAAAAAAATCTATAATATTAACAATGCCTACAAGTTGATGAAAATCCATTTTAGCAGAACTATATATGTTTTTTAATCTTAAATTTTCACAACTTAATAATCCATCTTGAGATAAATCATTAGTTGCCTATATTGTTCCAACTAATGCATTATTAAATCAAGCTAAAAGGGATTTACAACAAAGTCTATGAAAATTATGATATAAGATAGATAAAGTATTACCTATAAATTCTATTGATAATTTTGAAAAGAAAAATTTTAATAATCTAGATATTTTAGTAACCACTCCTGAAAAACTAGATTTTCTTATAAGAAATGAAGAACCTATAATTGAGAAACTAAACTTTGTTGTATTAGATGAAGCTCATAATATTGCTGATATTGGAAGATGAAGTAAGTTTGAATTAGTACTTTCAACTATAAAACAAGAGAAAAATCTTAGTAATAAAGTGAAATTTTTATTATTAAGTCCTTTCATACATAATTCTAGAAGTATATGAAAATGGTTATGAGATGGTGAGGACAGTTCCGAATCTATACATATTGATTGGAGTCCAACTAAACAATACATATGAGCATTTTTATATTGATCCACTATTAAATTAGAATATATTCCTTCACCTAGAGGTTCCATTTATTATACAAAAAAGATAATATTTAATGATACTGTAGAAGAAACAAAAAATATATTAATACAAAAAGGAATTGAAAATTGAATAATAAATAAAATTTACAAAATATATATAACTATAAAAAATATACAAAACCCTTTAGAAAATATTTTAGTTATATCAGATTGACCTAAGAGAGCTGAAATACTAGCAAAAAATATTTCCAAACTATTATATTCTAATCAAATAATAGATATCGAATTGAAAGAAAATAAAGATATAAAAAATCTTATTGAACTGATAAAAGTAGAGTATAAAGATAATACAAATGAACTAATAAATATCATAAAATCTTGAGTTATATATCATCATGCTCAAATGCCTGACATGGTAAAAAAAGAAATTGAAGATTTAATTTGAAAGTGAAAGTTTAAGATTATATTCAGTACAACAACTTTATGACAATGAATGAATTTTCCAATAAAAACAGTATTATTTGATAGATTAAATCCAGGAAGATGAAAAATGATGCATTCAAATATATTTTGGAATATTGCTTGAAGAGCTTGAAGAGCTTTCAAAGATAAAGATTGACATATAATAGTAACACAAAAGGATTCCCAAAAGAATACTAAAGAAATTATAAATAATTATATAAAAGATGATACAATAAAACTATTATCATCACTAACAACTTTTTTTGAAAAATTAGAAGAATCTTGATATGAAATTGATTATTATAAAGAGATTAGAAATAATCCTTCAATATCTAACTTTTTACAATATATAAATCATGTTTTAAATAGTAAGTATAACTATAATTTTGAAAAAGTTAACCAAATTGAGATTAGAAAAATTTTAAGTAGCTCACTAATTTACAGTCAATTAACAGAAGCAGAAGGTTTTGAATCCTCTCAAAGTAAAATTAATGACTTTGCAGATTCTTATATAAAACATTTAGAAAATAGGGTTATCAATGATAGGGCTGAAAATCAACTTAAGAAGGCCGATAAGCTTTCTATTAGTGATATATCATTACAAATGGTAACAGGAAAGGCTATATGATTAAAAAATGAAATTTGAGAACATTCTACATTTGATATAATTCTTTGAAATGATACTAATAAGCTCAGTAAGATAATAGAAATATTAAATATTGTACCAGAACTACAATTAAATTTATATAATGACTGAGAGTTCAATTCAGAATTAGTAGCAAAAATTACCAATGGTTGGGTAAATGGA
>CAWUJK010000008.1:0-40559 GCA_963922865.1 uncultured bacterium
ATATATTTGTTTTATATTTGACAAAAATTAAGGTCAATAATATTCGCTAATTTTTCAGTATGATAATTTATAGCTCCATTATTAAGGTAAGTCTCCTTTTGATCTTTTGTTAGTTCTATCATATGTCTTTTTAAGATATAATATTTTTCTTATATACTTGCAAATAAAAACTTAATACTTACAATGGATTAAAAGTACAAGTTATATACATTCAATTCCTCCTATTGGATGTATTTATATTTCTACTTTTGTAGATAAAAATTGTTTGAAGCCCTTAGAGGCTTCTTTTTTTAAAAAACAGACTTATAGTGTTAGAAAGGGTCAAAGTTTAATTGAAACACACAAGAACTCTTTCTTTTTCAATCTCAATCAGTTGTATATAAGAAACCATTATCATCAGGAAAAGTAATATAATTTCAATCATACCCATTTACTTTTACAAGAGCATATTCTGAATATACACTCACATCTACTTCATTTGCTTGTAAAATTACACTCCATGGTTGTAATTTTGAAGACTGATTTTTATATTTTTTTAAATTCATAAAATTTTATATTAAAATATAATTGCACCTTATAATATTATATATTCTAAATATATAAGTATTATTACCCTGGTCTCAACTCATATCTACTCAAAGTAGAATTCATTATTCATATGAAAAACATTCTTTACAATATAAATTTATATTGGTTCTCAATATAGTATAAAGAAGCCATGTTGGACCAGGAATAATAAATCATTTATATTTAGACATAGTTTTAGCTTTAAATAGATAAAAAATAAAATAGCTCTCTTGTAATTTCCATATGAAATTATTTTACTACAAATTCATAGTATATTTTAATAGTAGGTTCTTCTAATGTAGAAGAAGTAGTGGTTATTCACGAACACTTAGAACAGTTATGACACACATATGTTGATTTCTTTGATCTTGATGTATCTGCATATACTTCAAAATATTCCTTTATTCATTTATTTCACATTCTCCACACCTTAAAAAGTTATGATTTTCTCAAGCATAATTAGTTGAGTATCATATATAATTTTTGAATCTTTCATAATCATTAATAATATTAAATTTTATTTCAATCTAAGTAATATTTGAATAGTTTATATAAAAACTACTAATTAATATCATTTAGAATAATCATTATTTCCTCATCCACATCAATTATATTAGATGTCTCTCATGAACTAGTATCTAATGATCATGATTCATTTATATTAGATACAATTTTTTCATTTTCTATAACTTCTGTTTTTCTAATATTTATACTATAATACACTATAATTATAGCTAATATTATTCATGTAAATATAACTCATAAAATTTTATTTTTCATATTACTTATTTTTATTCAACATATATAACTTAAATCCATCTAAATCATCTACTAAATACACTTTTGTTTTAGATATTTGTTTATATTTTTTTACTGGTCTTATAGTTTCTCATGATTGCCTTTCATACTCTCTAATATGATAACTTAGATCTTCAAGAGTATAATTAGTTAAGAATCTTTCATTTAAATATTTAAGAAGATTATCCATAGAGATTAATTCTTTATCTCCTAGTGGCTTTAAAACTCCATTAAAATCTTTATCTCAAGATATCAAATTTTTTAAATAAGAAAAACAATAAGAAAAAGCATTATTTTTTGTATCAATATCTTCAGGGATATAAACCTCTATTTTTTTCATTTATTATTTTTATATTAAAGTTCAATTTTATATTTTGTTCCATTCCTATTCATATAGGATAAAAACTCTCTGATCACTCATTTAGTATATACATCTGATCAATTAGTTCAAGATATTAATGGTACAATTTTTCTTCAATGTTCTTTTTCAATAAATATTTTAAAAGACTTGATATGATTATTAAAATTTTGTTTACTCAATCAAAACATCTCTCTTATTTCTACAGTATTAAGAGGTGTTTCGTTTCAAAATTCTTTTAATTCTCCAGGAATATCTGAATTAATAATCATCTCCCTTGATATTCTTATTATTCATCATAGAAATTTATTTTTATTTTCTAAATAAGTTTTGGGAATACTTAATTCTATTTTTTCTCTATCTGACATATATTATTATTAAAATAATTGAAATAAATCTTCTTCATATAAGAATTTTTCATTTTGAAATCTTATTCATAAAATTCCACAAATAATTTTCATATACCTTTCCGAATGTACTGTTACCAATAAATTTTTAGTAGTACACTTAAATCTACCAAATCATCCTAGATTAACTTCTCTTTTAATATAAGAAATATTACTTCATTCTGAAGTTCTTTTCCAACCATCAATTTTTCTTATAATACTATCAACAATATTATCTCTTTTACTATATGATAAATCTAATGTATAAACACTATTTAAATTTTGTTTAACTTTTTTCATAATCTAACCGATTAAAAATATAAATATCAGTTTCTCTCCCGACACGAGGAGGTAATATTTTAAATATTACATAAACAGTATACTCTTTTTATTGTCTTGTGTCAAGTTTTTTTTTGACTCTGGTAAATTATTTAATTTAAAAGAAAATAAAAAAGGCTTATTATAGCCTTTGATAAAAGAATTATTTTACTGTCTCTTTTAATGTTTTACCTGCTCTAAATACCGGAGATTTCATAGCTTTAATAGTTAGTTTTTCCCCAGTTCTAGGATTTACTCAATTTCTTTCAGCTCTATGAGATATTTTAAAAGCACCAAAACCAGTAATATTAACCTCTCTATCTGCTTTCAATTCATCAGTAATCACTTCAATTTGTCATGCTAATACTTTAGAAACAGCATCTTGAGATAAACCAGTTTTTTCAGCAACAGCTTTAATAAAATCTTGTTTTTTCATAATGTATATTATTATAAAATATAAAATTAGCTTAATAATAGCTAATGTAATAACATAATACAAATTACATTATTAATATTATCCATCATTACACATATCAATTTAAATATTTATCTAATATAAATTTTGCTTCTTTTAAATAAGAAATGGATTTAGAGGTAAATCAACCTAGTTGTAATCTATTAATATTAGATTGTAAACTAAGTGACATTTTCCACATCATGCCATCATCTTTATTTTTTAGATATATACTAGATAAGTCATATAAACTTTCTATTATATCATCAATATCTTCTACCTTATAATACTCATCTAAAGTATCTATAGCTTTTTTTATATTATCATCAAAAGTATGTATCTCATTGATATTAGGGTACATGGTATTCTTAGTTAAGTTTTAAAAAAATAAAGTATAAATTATTTAATCAAGTTAGTAATAAATTTTTTTAAATTTTCATTGTTTCATTTTCTGCAATAATTATAATTCCTTCATGTCAATAAATCTATATACTCAGGAGCTTCAACTTTATATCATTCATATTCTCATTCAGATAAAAGTCTATTAAATCTTTTTATCTCTTCAGGTCATCAATTTACCAAAGCTTTTAATTCCTTTGAAATAGGATTTTGAATTTCATCTCTAGCAAAAATCCATTCTTCTTCTTTAAAGTTTCCTGAATCTCTCATTTCTTCCCAATTCATATAAGTGTTATCATCATCTACAACTGTTCTAACAACTATATCTTTCTTTTGTATATTTAATTTTTTAACTCATAATTCTTTACTTCACTTCAGTAATATCGAAGGTTTATACATTTTTTGTATTTCTTTTAATGTCTTTCATTTTAAAGAATCAAATTCAGAATCACTTAGAGGTTTTACAACAGATCAAGTAGACGGATGAATACTCCATTCAACTCTAATTAATCATCTTAAATCTCAACTATATAGTCAAAGATCTATTTTAATATTATTTTGATGAGCAAAATCAATTAATCATTCATAAATTTTCTTAATATTAAGTTCATCTTGTTTTATAAATTCAATAATTTCAGGTACAACTTTAGATATTATTGAACCAGGTATTCTAATATGAAATCACTTAGATCCAGAAAAATTTAATGAAAAGGGTATTTTTTTAGAATTTAATAGATCTCTCATTTTTTTACATTCATCATATGATTCAGTACTATTTCAATCATGTGTATCAAAATCATATACAAAATCAAAGGATTCTAGTAAATCTAATTTATTATTTCATAAAAACTCTTTCATTTTTTTTGATGAAACTTTTCAGTCGGAATCACTATTAAAATTATATATGGAAGATCTTTTTATGTTTTCAGATAATACAGCATTATCTATGTCGTATGATCATACTGATTTAAAAAAATGTAATGGTGTAGTTAAGACTCAAGTTGAATTTATTGTAATTCAATATGATTCTAACATTAATTTAGATACAGGTGTATTATTCATAAAAAAAGGTCTTCTTTCTATAAATCAATTTATAGAATATATATAATTTTTTCAATTATTTTCTTGAATTTTCCTTAACTCTAAAACTTTTTTTACAATAGAATCATTATCAATTTTAACTGTCCTTAATTTTCATCATATGGAATATGAAAAACGATGTTCTCATTCAGCTGTTTTTTCATAATCTATATAATTATTTAAAACCATTACTCAAGCTCTAACATCCTTTAGTGTTACAAAGGCTCATTCTCTCCTATCTAAAGATGAAGTTATTAATCTAGCTATAGAATTTTTCATAGATCCTTGATACCATAATTTTTTTTCTTCAGATATTTGTTTTTCTTTAATATAAAGATCTACAGTGTCTATTTTCTTAGTTTCTTTTTCTACTAAACTATTATCTTTTTTTATTTCTTGTTTATCTTCAAATATATCTTTAATATCATTATTTTGTATTTCCTTATCTTCAGCTGAAGATTTTTGTTTTTTATTAATAGAAATTTTTATTTCATTACCTGGTTCTATAGATTCTACATTGTATTTATAATTGCTACTATTAATAATAGGTGTTTCTATTAAATAATTAACTGAAGATTTAATTGTTTTTCAAGTTGATTTTTCTAATAATGTTGGTTTTCTTCATTCTATAGTGTGATAAAAGTAAATATCTCTTGAATCATATTTTCAATAAGATCTTAAGGGGACTCATTTATCATCATTAAAAAACTTTTGGAACATATTCCTGAAATTTTCATCTGTTTTAGTTGTCTCTCAAAGTATTTTTAAAATATTTTGAGAATTTAATTTATTATCATAAAAGAAATATACATGAAATCATGTTTTTGTTTTATATACATCTGCATTAGATAAACCAAACTTATTCATTATAAAGTTTAATTCTGATCTAATTTCAGAAAATTTATCTTCAGTAAAATTATCATAATCTAAAATAAGGAAATATCTATCTTTCCCTAATTTGTTTGTAATTCATCATGCTAATGTAAATACTTTACTCATATTTATTTTTATAATTAAACTAATGTTGAGTCTTCTATATTAAATCAATCTTTTTCATCCTCTCTTTCTCTAATATATTTAGTCATTCAATGTTCATCTTTAATTATATCTATAACATCTTCTTTGATTTTCTCATGATTAAAAAATTCTTCATCATAAACACTGAAACCTGATATTGTTCTTATTGATATCTCACACTTAAAGTCTGCTTCTGTTCATTCTTCATGATTATACATCATACTCCATACTCATGGAACATACATATACTGAGTTTGTTCTATTATTTCTCTCCTATCAATTATTATTTTTTCTTTTAGTACTTTTTTTGTATATTCTTTATCTATTTTAATTTTAAATTTCCATTCATAATTATCTCTGAAATCTTTTT
Organism: uncultured bacterium; assembly: GCA_963922865.1. GTDB lineage: Bacteria > Patescibacteriota > Gracilibacteria > BD1-5 > UBA6164 > CAWUJK01. The sequence continues at coordinate 5,748 of CAWUJK010000008.1, forward strand.
CTTCTATTCATTCTTTTCTTATAGGAATTTTAACAATTTCTTTTTTAGGTGGTTTATCTAATTTACCTAAGAAAGAGTATTTAATCTCTCTTTCTTGAATATCTTTTATTTCTAATTCTGTAAGTTCTTTAATAACTCATTCAGTAGAAAATCTTTTAATTATTTTTAGATCTTTAATTTTTTTTTTACTTACCATTAATTGAATTTTTTTCAATCTATCATCAGATATATTAGTTTCTTTTTTTGAAATAAATATATTATATATATTCTTAATCCATCAAATAAATCACTTTTCTTTTTTTAGTGTTTTATATTTTACATCTGTTATTTCTAAGTTTTCATAAACTTCATATTGAGATAATTGAGAATCAATTTCTCTTTCTCTATAAAAAATAAAGTCAAAATATTTTTTTTCTTCAAATTTCTCTTTAAAAAGATCATATGAAATTTCTTCAGAATTATAAACATATCATTCTGAAAGAAGTTTTTTTTCTTGTTCTTCAACAAGGTTTATGTCTAAATTTTTATTTAAATCGTAATGATATCACATAAATTCTTTTTAAATAATTAATTCTTCCTATTATTATAAGGTTTTTTTAAATAAAATCAAATAATTTACATACTTTTTTATATATTTTATGTTTTTAATTTGATTTTATGTGATGTTAGTATATTATAAGAATATTTATATGTATAGCAAATTATGAAAAATATAGAAAACATTTTAGAGTTAAAAAATATAATAGGTAATAAAAATATACCTATAATACCAGTAAAAATAAAAGATATATTAACTGAATCATTAGCTTATGATTGAGAATTAAATAAAGAACAAATAAGAGTATTAAAAGAAAGAAATAAATATATAAACAATATTCTAGATAATAAAAAAATAAAACTATTTAACATTAATATAGAAGATAAATTTATTGATATAAAAAAGAAAACTCAGCAAAGTAATAATAATTTACTTTGTCTGTTTTTGATAAATTATATATATGAATACTGGTCAGATATATTTGGAATATGAAATAAAAAAATAAGACCTTATATTGAAGAATGAAATTTTACCACAAAAGCATTATTAAAAAATATAACAAATTTTTTATTTCATATTCTAAATAAAAAACCTTTTTTAAGATATAATTATACAAAAGGATTACTGATAACAAACTCCTTATTAAACATAATATGAATACCAGGAATTAATTTATATTATAATGATAGAAAAAGAGTACTAAGGTACATTGATTATTATATAGATTTTGAAAAAGAAGTTTTGCTAACTATAGAATCATGATTAAATAGAATTATTGCTGAAGGTACGAGTGAATATAAAATAGTCAATATATCTCAACTAAGAAAAATAAAATGAGTAAAGAACCCATATATAAAGCCTGGAACATGGTGGTATTGAGATGATAGAAAAAAATATACTTTCATTAGTAATAAAATTTAACTAAATATAAATGGAGAGAAAGACTCATATTCTTTTTACAATAACATGAATATATTGATTAGGTTTACTATTAAAAAAATACAACATAGAAAGTGATTTAGCTATGTGGTATATTTTCGTTGTAAGTTCTTTTCCATTAATAAGTATTCCCTATCAAGTAATAGTCACATCATTGCCTGATTCTGACTTATATAATAGCAGATTAAATAAAACCGTTTTGGCTCCAGCAATTTGAATATTATCTTTTTTTGTAAAGCATAGATGATTTACACATAGAATTGAAGGAATAATATTTTTTAGTATTTTAATGCTATTTTTATACATAATATGAACTAATATAATAATACTAGCTATATTATCTTTTTTATCAGTTACGATAATATGGGTCTTGATTGATGACCTAAAAATAAATATATTATGAATAAAAATTAGAAAAATTTGAATAGGAAAAAATGCTATATATGTAGATAAAAAGTTTATTGATAAATTATTATCAACTTTAATTATAGTATTTTTTCCTATTCTTTTAATTCCTGAGGTATATAAACTATTTTTAGTTAGTTTGATCCTTGCTTATATATTTCATATGATTTGAGATGCATTTTCTAAGGAATGATGGACAATAACAAAAATACCTTTTAGTGATAAAAAAATAAAATTTCAAATGCCAAAATTTTTAGCATTTAGAGTTTGATGATCATTCGAAAGAAAATTTATTAAACCCATACTATGGTTTACTTTGTTTTTTATAGTAATAATTGACTATAAATTTTGGGGAGAAAAATTAATAAGTGAAACTATAATAAATTTTAATCAAATAAATATTATTTACAATAACCCTAATATATTAATAGAAGATCTAGAAAATACGAAAGAAAGATTTAATAATATCTTAAACTTTATAAAGAATGTCAGTTCAAAAATAAATTAATTCATTCATATTTTATCTTTTAGATCTATTATCCTAGAATATGGACATGATTCAAGTCATTTTTCTAATGAGATTTCTTGATTTTCAATCTTATCAACAATAGAATCAGACATAAGTAAATGTGGTTTTCTTGTCATTAATTGAGATAAATTTTTCGTGTTATCATCTTTAATGTATCATTTAACCTGGTTAGTATTAGTAAGTACCTCAAATACAGCAACTTTTCATTTTCAATTTTTTCTTTTAATTAACCTTTGAGATATAAAACACCTAAATAAAGTAGATAGTTTATTTAATATTTCGTGCTTTTCTTCAGGAGTGTACGATCAAACAATAGAATCAAATATACTTGTTGTATCTGGTGTGTGCAGTGTAGTAATAACCATAACTCACTTTTCTACCAACCTAATAACTTCCCTAACTATAGAAGGAGTTGTCATTTCTTGTACTACAACTATATCAGGTGTTTGTCTCATACATGCTTCAACTCAAGTTTCTAAAGTATCAAAATCAAAGATCTTCTCTCTTTGCTCTATAATAGATTTTGAATCTTTAGAATAAATATATTCTATAGGATCTTCCAAAGTAACCACATTAACTATTTCATTATTAAACAATTCTTGTAAAATAGAAGCAATAGTAGTAGATTTTCATGAACCTGGTCTAGCTGAAACAATTATAAGACCTCATTCTTTATACTTTTTTACCTCTTCTCTTATTATTTCTGGTACGCTTAAATCATTTGGTTTAAACATTCTAAAAGGTAATTTTCTTATCCTCATAAATGATTTTCATTGTCATAAAGACCAGTTAATTCTTAAAGGTATTCATCTAATAGTATAGGAATAATTCACATGTCAATGTTTTTTAAAATTATAAAAAAAATCTTCTTCTAATTTTTCTTCTCATTCAAATTTTTCTGATATTATAGTTTTTTGGATATTAATTATATCTAGATCATCTAATTTAAATTTTAATTTATGAGTTAACCATTCAGAACTATCCATATAATAAACTATATATCATTCCTTAACTATGATTTCTGATATATTTTCTTTTTCTTTATCTGAATTACCAAAAAAACCTTCAATCAATACTTCAAGCTGTTCTTTTAATTTATTAGTCATGATTCTAAAATTATTATTATAATTATTTGGCTATTTCTCAATCACTAAACAATACATATTTGGTGTTGGGCTGTATATCATTTGATATTTTTTTCTCTAATTTAAGTCTTGCAAAACTATCAATAGCATTTCATACAGTATCAATTTCAATAAAATTATTAGCAACTTTTTTATATATTCCTCAATTTTCTACATGATAAGAAAAAGCTATATTATCTCATCTTATAGTAGAAAAAGAAATTCTATAATTATATGAACTAATATTAAATCATTGTATCTTAATTTTATTATTAAATCAATTTTCTCAAGATAAATAATAAATTTGTAATCAATCTACTACTTTTCAATTAAGTGTAGAGTCCATACTATTAATAACTGTTTTACTTATATAACTACAGTTATCATCAATATTATTATAAAAGGTACAAGGAACATATTTATTACCATTCTTCTCTATTTTTACTACTTCAACTAAGATATCTGAACTTGTTGTTTTATTAAAATTTAGTACAAAACTATCAAAAAAATCTTCATTTGATAGTGATTCAAAAACAATATCTCATCAAATTATTGATCCTAGATCTATTTCAGCTGTGGTAGTAGATTTAAGTTCTAAATCAAAATAACCAGAGTTAGCTCACTCATTAATAAAACCATATTCCATATTTTTTTTAACTCACAATCAAGAAACTTGATTAAATTTCATGAGACTGTCTACATCTTCAGATTTAATAGCAAGTAATTCTTTTTCAACTGAAGCCTCAGCTGTATATCATGCTCCAACATAACTAACCTGTTTATCTATATCAAGATAGGTTTCCTGAGTCAAAGACATTTGAGTAAAAAATGCGGTAAATAATGCTCCCATAATAGAAGCTCAAACTACTGATCTCATAATATTAATCTAATAAAACATAAAATCATTTATCTCTATATATTTTATAGGTAAATTTCTTTTCATTATCATTTCCATAGAATAGTAATTCAACTATATTGTAAGAATTATTTTCTATAGGCTTTATTCATTCATTTATAGTATTTCCAGAATCTTCTGATAGCAAAACTACTCATTCCTCTATAAAAAAATTATTATCTATATAGAAAGAAACTTTTCATGTAGGATTTTTAAATCATACTGCAAAAGAGCTTAAATCTACACCTAAATCAGATTCATTTACTTTAGCCTTTATTTCTTTCAAATAAATGGAAGGAGAATTATATTCATGTTTATTTTTATTGATAACTCTAGTATAATCATTTGATCATGATTTTCTATTCTGAGTTTCAATAGTATAATAATATCATGACAAATTATCATTATCAATAGATCTTCTAAAAAGAACTAAAAAATCTTCTGGCAATAAAGTTTTTTCATCTTTAATTCATTCAGATATACTTTTACCTCAATATCAAGAAGTAGAATTTCTCCAGGAACCATTAAGGTTGTTTCATATATGTTCATATGTAATCCTTTTTGATGAATCTCATTCAAGATATTTGTTTATTCAAAAAGTTATAATAATAACTAAAACAATAGCTAAGATTGAAACTACAAGTATAACTTCAATGAATGTAAAACCTTTTGGGCTAGAAATCTTCATAATATATTAATTATTTATTGATAGAAGTTATGTCAGTTAATTTTGTATTAGCTGATGTAACACATATATATCTACTTCACTCTTGAGCATCATTTCAATCTAATCATTTATGTTCTAATTCATTATCTTGTTTTCAAGCTAAAGCACATAATTTAAATTTGTTTCATTTATTAGCTGTACCATAATAGTAAGCATATTCTTGATCAAAATCATTATATTCTCATTCATTAGGATCAAAAGCAACTGTTTCATAAGTTTGGCTATCTTCAACCAGTACTTTTTGGGCTACCAAACAAGAAACTAAAGAATCATAACCATTAACAGAACATCATGAACTAGGATATTTTCTACCAGTAGAATTTGAATTTGGATAAACTCAATATTTTTGCTTAAAGCTTTCTAAATATATACTAACATCACTTAAACTTTTCATTCTTTTCGTATCTTTAGCTCATTCTGTATTCATATTTGTAACTCAAATAGTAACTAATATAGCTAATATAGTTATAACAACTAACAACTCTACAAGAGTAAAAGCTTTTTTTGTATTTTTTACCAACATAATAATAAAATTAAAAAAATAAAATTAATATAAATATTAAATAGAATTAATTGTAGTTACCATAAAAATAGACAACAAGCCAGAAGTAAATATTCAAATCATAGTAAGTCAAACTATAGATATAAACTTACCTATTTTTTTAGGATATTTACTTACAGATTTTTCCCATAAATCATCAGTATTCTTTATTATCATCGCAAAAGCTCTTCCAAATCTTCAAGTTACAGCTCATATATTAGAATTAGACTCTTTAGATAATTGTTTATAAAACATTTCTGTAAAGAATTTATCTTCATCATATGAACTAAATATAGTATCATAATCATATGATCATAATTGCTTTCATATATATTCTAATTCTTGTTTCATAGGAATAAATGGCACTAATGGAATTATCCCCTCAAATATTTTTTTCCAGGACATTCATGACTCATGGTATATAGCTATAATACTAACTACCTTTTTAGTATATACTAAAGCAATTATATCTCAAACTATATACATATTCAAAATATATTTATGAATTGTCTCTTTAAATGATTTATTTGTTCTATAAAAAAATATTATAAGTGAAATAGCTATTATAATTAAAAGTAATATATATAAACCATAATTTCAAAGCGTATTTGCAGTCCATATAGTAATTTCTCATACTCAAAAATAAAAATCATTAGAAATATCTCTAACATTATTAGAAAATCATTCTAACATGAAAGGTACTATAAATACTAATATTGCCATGATAAATCAAAACATTCCTAAAAACCAAAATAATGGTTTAGAAATTTCTGTTTTCAATTCGTTAGTGAGTTTATTAATAGATCTTGTTAATTCAACGTATCATTCTATTTTTTTACCTCTTTCTCTAAATTCTACAGGATTTGAGATTATTTTTACAAAATTTACTTCAGCTCATGATTCTTTAGTTTGTTTCATTAATGTTAGAAAGCTTTCAGAAAACATTTCTTCATTTCTAACAAAAACATCATATATATGAGATATTCAAGGCTTATCATAAGTTTCTATCATTTGATCTATTTGAGTTCTAACTCATTTAGATGACTTTCAAAAATAATATTTAGATATTTCTAAAGCTTCTTTTTCTCTAGTTCAATCATTATGAGCTGTAGCAAATGCATCAAGCATATCTACCTCATATTCAGGATTATATCAATACGAAGTAGAGAAATTTTTATCAAACCAATCTTTTATCTTATCAAGAAAAGTTTGTTCTATTTCTACTTCATTAATATTTCCATTAATTTCATATCCTTTTGAATGAACTATTTCTTTTAATATAACTTCCGATTTCGCCTTGATAATTATTCATTCATGAATATCTGATTTATCATTAGGATTAAAAACTGTTACTCTATATGATTTCATTTATATAAATTAAAAATTATAATCTTTTTTATTAAGTTCTTCAAAAAGCTTTTCTTTTCAAATTTCTTCAGAATCAACAGATTGAATATTTAAGTATTCTTCTCTATCTTTTAATTCTGAAATAATTGACTCATTCAAATTAAGAAAACTAGCTTCTTTTCTTTCTTCTTTAAGCCTAGAGTCCTTAATAGGATATGGAGAATATTCCATTTTATAAAAATAAAAACCAAATATTCACACTATTCATAATATAAAAAATGTTTTTATTAAATTAATCAATTTGTTCATCTTCATCATTATTTAAAGAATAAAATGCTTTTATAGAAAAATTATATTTTAACTCATCATCAGATTGATTTAAGCTAAAACTATCAAATATAAACTCAACTGTACCTTCTGTTTTTTCTTTAAATCTAAGTATAACTTTTTCTGAAGATGTCGTAGAAATAATATATTTAGTATACCAAGCGTTTTCATAAAAATTTTCTATTCAAAAAGTATCAAGAAAAGTTCCAAGTTCTTCTACTTTCTTTTCATCACGTTTAATGTCTATTTTTTGAAGAGAATCAACTTCTAATCAAATTTCTTTTGCTATTTGATATAATTTATTAGTTTGCTCTATATCTAAATTGTCATTCATTTCTGGTAGGTTCAAATCAAGAATAGTTTCTTTACTTTCAAGAGAAGACAGATCTAAATTAATTTTATCTAAAGAGGCAAGCTCATCTTCTTGTTTTTTAATATTATCATTAACAATAGATAAGTTCTTTTTTAAAGTTGGCAACTCTTCAACCTTCTTAAAAATATCTGTATTATATGAGTATATAATAAATATTACCAAAATACCCCATAAAAATGAAGATACTCCTACTCTTGAAAAAATGATATTTTTAAAATCTTTTTTATTAAGGTTTATTTTTCAAAAATCAAAGCTACTTTTAGATGAAAAAGGATTTGTTTTTTGAGATTCTTTCTTTTTATTTATGAGATCTTTTTCATACTTCTCCAGATCATTTATATTTTCATTATTCATAAAGAATTTTATTAAAAAATAATATTATTATATATCCAACTAATCTTCTAAAGCTCAAGATAAGATTTCTTCTTTATCCTCAAGTAAACTTCATGTTCATAATAGTTTATTATCAAAATCTAAATTTGTAACATCCATAACATTCTCTGAATCTCATATATCATATTTAATTCTTTTATATTTACTTATATCCTCATATTTTTTCTCTAAATATTTATCATCGATAAAACTAGTAATTGTTGTAGAATATCAATTATATTGTCTTTTATCTCAAAGAAATGATATTTTTTCTTTAGATATAGTATTAAAATCAATTCAATAAAGTCATTCAAAGTCTTCTATTTGTTTCATAGTTTGTATTAATCTTTCCTCTGAAGGAGAAACTAATTGAATTGTAACAACTCCTGTTTCATTAGAATATCAAAATGAAGTAATAGTTGAGTTATTAGGAACTGATTTTTTTAAATCCAAAAGAAACTTAAACCATCTAACAACACTATCTTTATATGAAATAATATTTTCAACAACGGACAACCTATATCAGTACTTTTCCAATCTTTTGTATATTTCTTTTGATTCTATTTTCTCATTATTCTCCAAAATTTCTTGAGATCACTTTTTTATTCATTCTTTTAATTTAGAATGTTCTGTATTAATACTAACAGAAAAATATATAATAAATATTGTTATTATTATAAGAGGCAAGAATTCAAATAGATTTATTTTTTTTCTTTTATAAACATTCATATTTAGATTTTAAAAATTAATTTTTTAAAGATGAAGGAACATAGTTTCTTATAACCCATCTTCAATATAACCTTCCTTCTGACTTATTATACATATCATAATATTCATCTTCAGTCGGTTCTTTTAAAGGACTTCTAGTTCTAGTCTTCCATTCTATGGATACCCATGGTTGTACATCAATTAAACTTCAAACAGGCTTAGGAGATACATTTACTTCAAAGTTTTCTATAAATAAAGAAGTAGTATGTATAGGTGTTTCAATTCAGTTTCTATTAATATAAACTCTACTAATATCTTTATTTAAATCTTGCTTAACATATATACTAATGGTATTTTTTTCAAGCTTATCAATATATAATACTAACTTATCTAAATTTCCAGATAGATCTATATTACTATAATCAATCCCATAAGAATTTTTTATTAATCCTGATACCATATTATTAATTATAGCCGTGTTAGATAATCTATCAGAATTTATTTTAAGTAAATAATTTTTTTGAGAAAATTCAATTAAAAATCAATAAACTATGGGAGTTACTATCATTAACATAGAAAGTGTTACCAATAATTCCAAAAATGTAAATGCTCTGTTATTACTATTCATTATTTTCAATATAAATTAGCTAATGTAGTTTCAAAAGAAACTTTTGTACTTTCTCAATAATCAACTGTAACAGTCACTTTTTTTTCATTAATATTATCTCAATTATTAATCTCTATTTCTCTTATATAATCAACAACATATGGTTCATTTACCTCTATAGTTTCCTTTTCTTTTGAAGTTATCACATAACCTGAAGAATCAAAAAATATAACATATTTTCATGATAAAGGCCTAATAGTTGAACTCCAAGAGTTTATTTTATTTTTATTAATTTCTGTAGCAAAATATCATTTAACCATCTCCATTCACTCAACTGCATAATTCATGGCCTGTAGTTTTTTATTATTAACATAATCTTGATTATAAATAGTATTATAAACAGAAAGTAAGCTTAATATACCTATAGAAAAAGCTGTTATAAATAATATTAATAGCAAAAGAGTAAATCATTTTTTGTTGTTTTTCATAAAGTGGTTTTATTTATTCACTATAAATATATACTAATTTCCATTTTTTGCAAATCATTTTAATATATAATAAAATTAATCTTCTACAACTTCATCAATTTTTTCCAAAGTAGTTATTCATTGTAAAGCAAGTATATATCAATACATTCTCATATCTATAAATCATTTGTTTATAAGGAATTTTTCTAAATCTATAAGTTTAGAATCTGGATCTTGTATAAATCTTTTTATAGATTTATCAATATGTAATCATTCCACTATCATTATTCTTTCTGTAAGGTATCATTTTTTACAATAAAAATTATTTCAGTCTTTTTCATATTCATAATCACATCCATTTTCATTAGGCATCTTAAGTTTTGGTTTACTAATTATATTTAATATCCATTCCCTAAGCTCTGGATTAGGGAAACCTTTAAACAAATCAAGTAAATAATCTATTTTATCAGTTTTTTTATTTATTAATAAATATTTATCAAAGTTCTCCTCTAAATTTTCCATCATTAAGCTTGAATCTTCTTTAGAAAGAAATAATAGATTATCTTGTATCTTAATTTCTAAAATATCTATATTTGACAATTCATCTGAAGATAAACTATTGAATAATTCTTTCATTTTAGTAGAACAATAAATCCTGGACTTATTAAATGATTTTGATATTTTTTTTATATACTTTTCAGATTCTGAATGAACAGAAGAACATTTAGGACAAATTTTTTGCACTAACCTTTGAGCTGTAATATCTTTAACTCAATTCCCTATTGCATTGTTTGTAACTCATTCTTCTTTTAGTCTCAAAATGGTGTCTACAGCCGAATTAGTATGAAAAGTAGTTATAAGTTTATTACCGACTAATCCTGTTTTAACTCATTGTTGAGTTTCTTCAGAATCTCTCATTTCTCATACAAATATAACATCTAAAGCCTGTCTTAATACTGCTTTTAAAAATCCTTTATTTGCATACCTATCTTTTTTATCATCTCTCTCCTCAGAATCTTCTTCTGTTTGATTTATTCAGTGTAACTGAGATTCAATTGGTTTTTCTATCGCTCATATTCATAATTTATCTTTATCAAGAGCATTAAGAACTCAATAGATTGTTGTGGTTTTTCAAGAACCAGTAGGCCCTGTGAAAGCAATCATTCATGGTTTTTTATTTCTTATTACATTATAATAATATTCTTTCATAAATGGTAGTAACTCTATTTTATCAAAGTCTATATTATCTCACTCAGAAGTAAGCCTTATACAGTACCTAGGAAAAGGTGTTCAATAACATCTAGTTGGCAATGAACTTAAACGAAAATCCCTAGATCTATCTCTATAACTAAGAGAAAAACTTCAATCCTGAACTATATGTTTAGAATCCGCATTAATTCTTCATAAAGAACCTCAAATATATTTTCTTACAGTATCAAAAAAGGGATTTTCATTTCATTTACTTTTATCAGTAATATATGCTAAATTAGTTATATCTTGAATTTCATGTTCTCATGAAATTTTAAATTTAATCATAGTATATATTTTCCCTTCTTTTTTTTGAGTTTCAATAATAAAATCTGAAGCTCAAGAATCAATAAACCTTTTCAGTTGAATTTCAGAATAGAAAAAATTATCTTTCTTAGGAACAAGATTTCATGGAACTGATTTATATAAATTCTTTCATTTAGATATTAAATTTTTTATTTCTTCCTCTGTAAATATTTTATTCTTATTTAATGTGTTCTTAGGCTCACTAACCTCTTCTTTTTTTACTTCTGTTTTTTTATTAATAGGAATATTTTTAGTTTCTTCTTTTTTTTCAGAAAGTAGAACCTCTAAACTTAAAATAAGTTCTGAGTATTCTAGTTCAGTAAAAAAGTCCTTATCAAAACACATTTTTAAAACTTTTTCTAATTTATCCCCATATTGTTTTTGAAAAATCTCTAAAATTAATAATTCTTCATTTCAATTTTCTATTATAGATTCTATATCTTTAAGATGACTTTTATTTAGAATATTATTTTCTTTAAAAAATTCAAAAATAATTGAAATTATTTTGTTTTTAATTTTTGTCCCCATTAATTAAGCTTATAAATTAAATTGATAAAAACCCCTAAAAGGGCTATTATTAGTTATTTAAGTAGGATCTTAAATTTTTTCTTTTCTCATCCCTATTTAAAATAGGAATACGGAAAAGATCTTGAACAGTCTCTGATTTATCAATATTTTCTAGTATTTCTTCCTCTTTTAAATTGTTTTTTGATTTTTTTATTCAAGTTAAATTACTAGGTGTTGAAATCAATGGCTTTAAATCAGATTTTTTAATATCATTAGTTGTATTTTCTTCTAAAGAATTAATATTAACCTCTGGATCATTTTTTAATTTTAATTTTTTTGGGACCACAAGATCTTCTAAATCATTATTAGATTTAGTTGAATCTTCTAGTTCATTTTCTAAAACTATATTTTCATCCATTAATTCATTTACAGAGCCTTCATTATTATTAGGTATTTTTTCAATGTATTCAGAAATCACTTTTTCTGAAGATATAACTTCATTTTCAGAAGATAAATCAACTTCTGAGTTTGATGAAGATCAAACAAATATATTATCTAATTCAGCATGAGCATCAGCCATTAGTTTCTTTTTTTGTATATTTATTTCTTCTTTTTCTTTTTGCAATTCTAAAATAATATTATCTATTTCTAGCTCTCTAGAACTTAGATTATCTGCCTTCTTTTTATGAGTAAGCATATTATTTAAATTTTTAGTTTTTAAACCTTTTTTAATCCAATCTGTTATTGATAACATAATAATAAAACTTATATAATTAAAATAAATGCTGTAAGAATGTATCGGGATTTGTGTTTTCTTTTTAGTCTTCTTTAAGTTTTCTATAAATAAAATAAAAAAGTATAGATACTAAAACCAAGGCAAGTAATAAGTGCAATCATTTTACATTGTCATTTCATACTTTTGGAACATCACTTAATGTTTCTACTACTTTTTCTTCACTTCCATCTCATCCCCTTCATATAACAAGTTCCATATTAGGATGAACTTTAGCACTATCTGTATCATCTGAATAAACAGTTAATTTAACATTTTCTTCAATATCTTTAGAAGAAATAGTTGCAACATATGCTCACCTTAGTCCTATAAAAGAATTATCCATTTTTCAACATAATTCTCTTCATTCTGCAGATGAACATGAAACAAAATTTCATAAATCAACAGGATAACTAGGAGTAGCCTTAACAATAGGAGTAGCATCCTCTATAGGCAAAGAATTATCATCATACAAAAACACAGAAATGTAGTTAGTTTCATTAACTCACATATTAGGTGTTTTAAGTTGAACTGCCATTCAGTCAACACTTGCATTTGTATTTGCAAAAACAAAAACGAACAATAGAACTGCAAAAAGTACTTTTTTCATAATTAAAATAAATTAAAATTTAAAATAAATAAGATATATAATAAAACCCATATAAGATAAACAAAATAACAATTATAATAGCAATGTTTAGAATATTATTAACCATAATTATAATTTTTTATTATCTATAACTATTTTAACATTTTTTATGGATTCTGACAAAATCTCCATCTCTTCTTTGTTAAGTTTTGATATATCAAGACCAAGAAGTTCCTTACATATCTTTTTAGAATATGTCTTAATAGTTTTAACAGACTTATATTCTTCCCTCAACTTAATTTTTCATATTTCTTCAACTGCTTTGACTTGAACTTCTTCTTTATCCAGTTTTCATGTATTATCATCTGAGATTATTTCTTCTTTTATATCAATGAAAGTTTCTAACTCTTTTGGAGTCTCAACTCTTCATGACCTAACCACATCTAAAGCTTCTGCAAATTTTGCTTGATTTTTTATCTCAGATAACTTAAGGAGTAAATTATAACTAATTTCTTCATTCTCAAATTCTGTTAGTTTATCTAAAGAGAATCTTTGAAAAAGACCATTATACTTCATAGCTTTTGATTTTGTTAGTCATAGAGCTTCATAAACTGGTTTTTGAGATATTTTATGAGGAGGTTTGTTGGGATCAATATTATCAAGTTGTTCTATGTATTTTTTTATACTATATGCTTCCTCATAAAATCAGAGTTTCTTTTTAGTGTTAGAAGTTATAAATCATATCTCCATAAGTCTAAGTTCAACATCTGGAGTTAAATCTTTGGCTTTTCCTCTAACTATAACCTCTATAGTATGATCTTCTCAATATAACTCTGTATATGCCCTTAATGTTCTATGTCAGTCTGAAACTATAAACCTATCTCCCTTTTCAATATGATAAACATCAATGTTACCTATATCATCACGATTTTGTATAGATTTTCTCAAATTCTCCATATCTTCTTCATCATACTGTCGCCTAACATTTTTTTCAAAAGGTTCTATATCTTTTATTCTTAGTGATATAGAAGAAACTTTGCTATCTCTATCTACATTATCATCATTAAAATCATTAAAGGATATAGAAGAAATATCAGGGATATCTTTCTTAATATTTTTTCTTCAGGAAGACTGTTTTCACTTACTTTTTGAATCCTGATCTAAATGCTCAAATTTAACCATAAATAAATTAATTAATAAATAATATTCTTAAAACAATGTATCCTCTAGCTCTTTAGCAAATCATACGTAATCTTCTAAGACTTTGGAATTTTTCATATCAAGTAAACTTTTTCAAGTTGAATATGATTTTTCAATATCTTTGCTTTCTTGTATTACATCTGGCATAATTATAGAAATACTGGATAGTTTTTTATTATCTTTTATAGCTCAAATGAAATTGGACATTAATTTTTTATATTCCCTATTAATATAGTTTTTACCAGATGCATTACTATATAGTGGAACTTTGTTAAAGAAGAATATGAATTTTAGATTATCGTTATAATTCTTTTTTATATCTATCATTTTATTGATAAGTCACTCAGTTCAATTTAATGCAAAATTATCACTAATAGGAACAAGTAAATAATCTGAGGCCACCCAAGCATTTTCTGGTATTCTTGCCACTGATGGAGGTAAGTCTAAAAATATATAATCATAATCATTTGTTATATATGACAACCTTTTTTTTAAGACTTTTATCCACTCTTCCCTATCCCATACAATTTTGTCTAATATATCCATGGCTTCTTTTAACTTATCCTTACTATCATCAGAAAAGTCTTCATATTCTCTTTTTAAATATTTTTGAACTTTAGAAACCAATCCATGAGTTTCAGACAATATTGCATCAACTAAAAATAAGTCATTAACTTTTCATGGAATTATATGTAGTTTTTTAGTTTTTTCTACAATCAAGTCTTCTATATTAATTTCTGAATTAATATTAAATAATTCCCCCGCATTTCTATTAACTTTAAATTTACTTTTTCATAAAATTGCCTGTGACAAGTTACATTGATGATCCAAATCAATAACCAATACTTTTTTCTTCATTTTTTTAGCCAATATTTGAGAAATATTAACTATTGTAGAGGTCTTTCATACTCATCATTTATTATTAGTAGATGCTATTATTTTTGCCATTGTTATATAATTAAGAAAATAAAGTAGTTCATTCAGTAAAAGAGGTTTTATAATAAATAGTTTTGGAATAATTTAAAGAAATTATGATTTTTTCTTTTTGAATTATCAAAAAACTATTATCAATAGAAATTAATTCAAAATTAATATCATATTTTAAAAATTTTTTTTTATTCTTTTTAATATATTGAAAAATAAATTTAAAGTATTGTGATTTAAAATAATTATCTATTAATTCTATTTTCTTATTTTTATCTATATATTCTAAAAAATCTCTACATACATCATCTATATTAGTAAAAAGATCTAAAAATGAGTATAAAGGTTTTCTATATATCCAACCTAAACTTTTTCTTTTTCTTTTAAAAATAAAGTTATTTAATATATCAGAGTTATAGAAAACCTTTGAAAAGAAGTCTTTTATAAAATGAAAATCAAAAGGTTCATATTCAGAGGATATAACTATATTATAAAGGTCCTTATTCTTGAAATCTGTTATAGTAATACTTCAACCTTTCTTCTTATTATATTCATCAAGAAGTATATGATAATTCTTGTCTTCATTAATAATAGAATCAAAGTAATGAGAAGTATCTTTAACCTTTTTCTCATGAAAAAAACTTTTTCTTTTATTGAACATGTAAACTAACATTTTAAGTTTCATGCTATCTTTATTTATCAGCTCCTTTTTTATTTCTAACTTTCTAATATTCATATCTTTAAATGTAAAAAATAATATTTTTCAAATTCTTCTTTTTCTTATAATAAACAACTAGCTTCTGTAATTCTTTTCTTAATAAATTCTTATAATCAGTTCATATATGCAATTCTCTTCCCTCTTTATCAAATTCTATTAAAAATAAGTTAGCTTTATTTCATAGCACATTATTTATTTCTTTTTGTATTTCTTTCTCAACTTCATATTTTTTTAGGTCATTTACTTCTTCAGTAGTTAAGTCTTTATTGTTTAAATTCTTTTTCTCTAAGATTTTCTTTATATTTTCCATTTTTTTCTTGAATTTTTCTTCTATATCTTTCATATACAAGAGGTAATTATCATTTGATATAGATCATAAAACTATTTTCCTGAATAATAACTCCCCTTCTTTACTTCACCTATCAATTAGGTCATTATCTTCAGCAATTTTCTGTATGGATTTTTTTAATAAATTTAAATCTAATCTTCCTATGTCTTTATGAAGCTTAAATAAGTCTTCTTTTTTTATACTCAAATGTCAGTCTAATAATAACTTATTTATATATTTTTGTATTCAAAAGAAAAAATCATATATAGAATAAAGATTGTCTTTTCAAGATAAATCTCAATTAACTACAGTATTATTTTTAGTTAAATTAGCTATAAATAAAGCAAATGAAGACAAACTAAAATTTCACATTTTTTTCTGTTCTTTTTTATTCAGGTGTATCACTACACCTGAATCTTCATTTGCTTTATTTTCTTTTAGGTGTAGTGATACACCTTTTTCATTTTCCATATTATGTAACACATTAACTCTAGATTTCTTTCTGTTAGCTTGTATATGAGTATATACAATAACTATTATTATTAATATTATAAAAGAAGTTAATATTAACAAACTAGTTAACATATATTTAATATTTTCTGCCTCCACTATTAGTTGTTTTATATATTAAGATTTTATAAAATTATATACTAATTTTCATTTTTTGCAAACTTTTTCATACAATATCAAAAAAAGATTAAATAGTAAACCTATTTCATAAACTAGCTCAAAACCTATACCATAAAAAACATGGTATAGGTCCTTTTGGCTTAAAATAAATATCTCATATATAGAGAATATTAATAAACTACATATATGAGATAGGTTAACATTACTTGATCTTTTTAAATGTATTAACTAATTCTAATTTTACAACATATCTGGCAATACTAGTGTTAAAAGGATAGCAAGTAATCAAATATAAACTAAAATTATTATCTTCCAATAAATCTAGTTTATCTGGTTTTTTTATATAAAAGTCTTTATATTTATATGTTTTTATGTATTTATCATCTTCTAAGAACACCAAATCTCCTTTTCAAATACTAGTAATATTACTAAATACATAAGAATAATTCGTATCTTTTTTTGAGGAAGAATGTCAAAAAATATATAATCAGTCTTTATTTCTAGAAAAATTAAAAACTCCATTATCTAATGATTCCTCAACATTCTTATTAGAATTAAAAACAGGGGATTCTAATTCTAAAGAGGGAATAGTTAGTCTATAAGGCTTAAATCAAACAAATTTATCAATTCAATCAACTTCCAAAACAGGCTCTAGGTGTATCACTACACCTGAGTTTGTATTTTTTTCGTTTTTTTCCAGGTGTAGTGATACACCTTCTTTTAATTTTTCAACATATAGTTCTTGTTTTTTTATGTCTTTTTTTACATTAAGAGTTTGTAAATTAACAAAAATGTCATAATTTAATCAAATAAAAATCCATTCAATATTAGCTATAACAAGCAAAAACAACAATACAATTAATTTTAATTTCATTACTTCTGAATAACAGAATAAATATTACCGTAAAATTCATTCAGAAAATCTTTAGTGATATCTCCAATAAGATTATTTATTTTATTAGATTCATCATATTTAATAAAATTTTCTTCTTTTAACTCACGAACTAATCTTTCTACAGTTCTTTTAGGTATGAAATGTATCTTATATCTTTCATACAATTCTTCCTTACTTTTATATCACTTATCATTTAAAATATCCAAAAATATAGAATAGGACACAGTATGTTTATCTATATGATAGATTCCTTTTTCAATATCATCTTCAAATTCAAATAATATATTATTATTTTTATTCAGGTGTATCACTACACCTGAATCTTCATTTGCTTTATTTTCTTTTAGGTGTAGTGATACACCTTCTTTTTTATCATTACTAATAGAGAAGCCCCTACATAAAACGGGATTACTTCACATTTTTTCTTTATAAATATTTATAAATTCTGGTAATTCAGAACTATTATCTATGTAGTAAGACTTTAGATGTGTAAATCCATCAGAAGTTCTCATATATCATTCTCCTTTATACGAAATATTAGCCAACTCCGAAGAATCTATTATAGTTCTTGATTTAATAGCATCAGAAGTCCTTAATCAAAGCCTAGATGTCATATTTGCTTTAATATTAGAAGTTATAACTTCTCCTATAGGGTTTTGTGTGGCCAATATTACATGTATTCACACAGCTCTAGCTAGCTGAGTTAATCTTACGATAGTTACTGAAAATTGTTTAGAATTATCTCATCAAGAAGTCATGATATCAGCAAATTCATCTACAATATAAACAATGTAATCTAAATTATGTCATTTGTCATGGTACTCTTTTATATTTTTAACTTTAATATTTTCTAGTAATGAATATCTCCTTTCCATCTCGGCAACAAGCCACCTAGACATATTCAATCCTTTATTAATATCAGTGGTAACCTTAAATCAATTCAGTCATTTAAAAATAGAAAATTCTACCTTTTTAGGATCAACTATAAAGAATTTAATGGGACTTCATTCCATTTTATTTTTCATTAAAGAAACCAATATATTAGTCAGGCACACGGATTTTCATCCTCAAGTTTCTGAGGCTACTAATAAATGAGGAAGGGAAGCAAGATCATAAACTAAAGGGACTCCTTTTTCATCTATTCATATTTTAAAATTTAAATGGTTTTTAAAATATTCTTTCTGTAGTAAATTAGGAAAAGGGTATATTTTAGACATATCTATTCTTTTTCATTGAATATTCAAAATAATACCATTATTTCAAGAATCTGAACTCCAATTAGCCTTTTTAAATCAACTAATAGATCAAAAACTTTCTATTCAAAGAGTCCAATCATATTTACTAAGCATTCATATATTTTCGTAAAGATTCTCGTGAAGATTTAAAACTACAAAAAACTTTTCGTCTCCTTTTTTAATTACTTCTTTTATAGAAACAATTCAATTTATTTTATTTCATTCAGAGTCAAATGTAGATTTCTTAAAAGAAGAATATAATATTTTTTCAAGAATAGAAGGTAAATTAGAATATATAGTAGATTCCAAACCTTCTTTTTTGTCCATATCAACTTTAATATCACCAATATTATTATTAGACTTTGTATTTAAATTAAATTTTTCTCAAGAAATCAAAACAAATCATAAAAAAGAAAATAACAATAACCAAAATCCATACTCTCATATAATATAATAATTATCATTTAAGACTTTTAATATTCATTCTTGTTTTCAGTCTCAAGAACTTATTATCCTAATAAATAAATAGGGAACTAATACATATAAAAATCCTCCTTCATTAAACTTTAATCCGTTTTTCTTATTTCAGATATAAAGAGCTAATAAACTTAAGGATATTAATCAATATATAAACAATTCTAAAAGCAGAATATAATTAGTAACATCTCATATCCAAGAACAATACCATGCTTTGTTCATCAAAGAACAAGAATTATTAAATACATCAACTGATAAATAACTATATTTAAGGTGATATAGTAATAGAAACATTCACAAATAAATAAAATGAAACTGTTTTAAGTTAGTAACTAGCAAATTTGTTTTATTTAAAATAAATTTTAATAATGCTTTAGTTGTGCTAATAAAACTCATATTTTAGAAGAAAATTAAATAAAGTTATTTGCATTATATGAAAATTAGTATATAATACAAGCATGTTTATATTTATAATAACATAAATTAATGAATAAAACAATTTCGTTAGTTATATTGCTAATGTTAATATGATTTCAAAATACATATTGATATTCATGAGATATAGATCTATCAAATAAAACACCAAAAGAAATACTAGAATTTTATAAAAAAAATCCTGATTTTTGAAAAAAAAGAATAGGCATAGATTATGAATGATATATAAATTGAGATTATGTAGTATTCAGAGGAGAATATAAAGATAATACATGAAGTCCTATCCCAAATAAAGCAATAAATTATTTATTTAATTGAGATAATTATGCTTATGTAACTTCTGATAAATGAATTTTTAATCTAGAAATAAAAAAAGAGGAAATAACAAATGAGGATAACTATTATAATATTACAACAGAAATAGATTGATATAAGATTAGCACAAGCATAAAAGGTAAAGAGTTAAAAGAAAAATCAATATTCCATTTTGAAATAATAAAACACACTTGAAATCCTCATACTCTTGAATTGAAAACAATACACAATAAGTCATTTAATGAATGAAATAATTTTAAATTAAAAACAAAAATAAAAAAAGAGCCTAGTTTAATAGGTATCCAGGGGAAATGGTTATGGTTATTATTTATATTGATTTGATCATCTATAATTTTCTTTACCTTTCTTTACAAAAGAGATTCTCCTGAAATAAAAACACCAAAGAATCTTAGCTATTAGCTAACGATTTGGAAAAAACTATACTTTATAGTATAATAAAAATACTTATTTAATAATTAAATTATTATGATTAAATTATGATTAGCTAGTGTAATAGATTGATTAGTATATGCTAGCCTATGAAAAACAATAAACTGGCACTCATGAGCATTAGATGTAGTAAATGTTGCATCAGTAATACTAGGAATAGTAATATTATGGTTTTGAGGATCATTTTTAGTTAAAAAACTTTGGGCAGAGCCTAAAGAAAATGGTGTATTAAATATAAAAATTACTGACATATTAATATTTATATGTATTCTTTTTGGATTACTAATCGCATTTAGCACATTACCAGGAATTATTGTAGAAGGAGCTATTGAATGGGCAAGAGGTTAATCAAACTAATTTAAAAAGAAAGTATGTATGAAAAAAAATTAAATTTTTTGAGTAATTGACTATGAAATGATTCTAAAGCATATTTATTTTTAGAATCATTTTTAAATAGAGTATGATGAGACAGTATAACATTAGTGTTTGCGATAATAGCTCTAATTTTATTATTCATTCTAAACTATCAACTATGGTGGGCAAGATATAAAAAATTTAAAAAAAATAGATGAAAAGGCATATCTAACTATCAAGACTACCTTGAAAAAGAAAGGATTATACTAATTATCTATAGTGTGCTATTTTCATGATTTATTTTACTGTTTTTTGTGGGATGAATATGATTATCTTTTTTAGAAAAATTAATAGAATGGTGATCGTATGATTGAGTACATTATCCATGAATAGCTATATTATTTGGATATAATTTAGAATCAACAGTGTATTGATATTACAACATATGAAGATATATATTATTATTGTTTGTGTTTTTGGTTACTATATACATATGAATAATGAATTATTCAATATGAAGTAGAATCAATATTAAATGAGAAGAAATAAGGTATGGTCCAATGTTTAATAAATCTTTAATTACATTATTAATAATATATACATTATTATTTACTGTTTTTCCAGACTGGGGATTAAATAATATTGTATGAATATTTAGTGACCAAAGTATTCATGAAATAATCAAGTGAGGTGATAGTAAATTATAAAAAAAGAGAGAGGAAAATACTACTCTCTTTTTTAGGAGGTAAGTTAGCCTTTAGCTAACCAAGAAAACATCCCAATACATGTCCTAAACATGTATATACTATATAATTAATATAGTATGAAATTAGTATATACTAATTTTCGTATATTGCAAATCATTTTTATTATCAAAAATTAATAAATGCTTATATAATCTAAATAACCGTCATTATTGAGATTCATAATATGCAAGACATTTTATTTTTAATCTTTTGCAAAAAATGAAAATTAGTATATAATGTAATAAATGTTTATTGCTTAAAATAAAAGAAATGTGATTGCGATTTTGATTAAAAACAAAAAACATAAAACATAATGTAAGAAAGAAAAATCCAATAAGCTGATTAGATATTGATACAAGTCAGTTATTTATATATGTAATGTCAGGAATATTTATATTTTTTATTTTCATGTCAAACACATGGTATATATGGAAGCTTTTACTTATATTATGAGTAATAATCATGACTATCAATCTAGCTAAAAAATATGATTGAAATACTATAAACAACATAGTAAATGATTATTGAAGAACAAATATGGAATGGTTTAGAATTTATCTTAAAAAGATAATTAACTGAAGTAAGTCTGTAGATAAATGAGCTAGTTATAATTATTTTAAAAAATAAGTATGGAAAAACTAAATATTAATGATAAATCTGAAATTTTATGATTAGACTCAATAGAACATAATATAATCCATTGAGAAAACAGAAAAGTTATCATATTTGAATATTTTTCTAATTTTTTAAAAACATTTTTATATAAAAAAATAGAGAGGTTTTGATTCAATTTTCAAGTAAAAATTAGAAAAGAACTTTTCTCAGAATGTAAAAAAGACTTTCTGGATTCAGAATATATAGATTTAGAAAAACTTAATTTAAAAAACAATTCAAAGTATAGCATAGTATTAGAGCAAGATAAAGAAGAAGATCTAGAAACAATCAAATTAAGTGAAAAAGATCTAGAAACATTTATAAGCTCAGAGAAAGGAAGTAATTATATATATAGACACTACATAATTATCAATATAGCAGAAAAAGAAAATATTAATCACATAGTATACGATTTTATTTCTCAGATTAAGGATTCTAATAATATAATAAGATTATTAACATGAGAAAATCTAAAAAACTACCTAAAAAAAGATTTACAATCTGAAAAACAACAAAGTTTTAATCTAGAAGATAATTTTGTAAAAACAAGTAATTCAACTGGAATTTTACAAAAAATAGCTTTCTTAACTTCTCAAAAGGTTAAAAATCTTACAAAAATGATAGAAAGGTCATTTTTTAACCAAAATTTAAACAATATAGATTCAGATATAATAGATATTTTAGATATCACTACCTATAAACATAATGATTATATACAAACTGGTAATAGATACACGTGATGAATATATTTAAAATGAATACCAAACGATAATTTTAATATATTAAAATTCTTATTTTTATACCTAGAAAAATGAGACTCCATTACCATAAATATGTACCCCGAAAACAAACATGTTCTTAAAGAAATAGAGAAAACCTGAGTTGATAGATATTTAGGAAATAAAAAAGAAGAAAAAGAAGAAGAAATCTACATGCAAATTTTAATTAACTTATCAGATAGTAATAATATATTACTAGATCAGAAAATTGAAAATTTTCAACTATTTATATGAGAGGATTTTTATACCCAAAGAATATCATGATCTATGAGTAGATATTATGCAACATATATATGAACATGAGAAAATAAATTAAATTTAGAAAAATTATATAACAAAAATAGACTTAAAAATAACTTAATATTCTAAACCTATGTTAAATTCATATAAAATTAAAGATTCTATTGAAAGTATAGAGTATAATGATATAAAAGAAGACTGTATTGTATGTAATACTCATTTAGTCTCTATTGTAGAAGTCTCTGGTGCTAATTTGTTTGAAAAAAAAGAATCTGAAGCTATATCATACATAAGTGCATTAGCTCACATTATAAACGAAGCATGAATACCAGTACAATTAATAACACAATCAAGACCAAAGGATTTTTCAAACCATATAAGAAAAATAAAAGAAACCTTAAAAGATAATGATTATAATCTAAAATTTAAAAAAGATATTGAATGGTTTGAAATGTATTATGATAAAGATTTAAAAGAATTAAATATCTCAAAAGAGTGAATAAAAGAAAAGTTTGAACAAGCTCCAGAATACATAGAAAGATCTATGCTAAATTCATATTTAGAGAGATTAAACACAATGGTAAAAAATAATAATATACTAGAGAAAAGGTACTTTTTTGTTTTATCAACTTTAGAACAACCAAAATGAATAGAAGAATCTATTATAGAAAAAAGTTATGAATCAATATATGATTTTTCAAATGAGAATATATTTAGAGACTTTAAAGAAAAATTAGATAAAAAAACTAAACATATAATAAACATTATAGCAGAAAATTCCTGAATGGCAACAGCTAGGAAAGGAACTCAAGAGCTTGAAAATATTATGTTTGACTACTTTAATTTTCCTATATCAAAAAAACATAAAATTAATAGATTTCTAACCGAATACTGAAAGGTTCCACCTATACTAAATAACTCTAAAATATATATAGAAGAAGATAATAAAAAAGAAAAATTATTAATAAAGCAATGAGAAAAATTAATAAATTCTTTAGGAAATATAATCGCAAAAGAAGAAAAACAGAAATGAGTAAGAAGTAATGAAATAAACCAACTACTAAAACCATTTACTGTAGATGATAGTAAAATGGAATATTTGAAAATTAATAATAGTTATTCTTTCACTATACACATTAATAGATTTTGAGATGAGTTTTTTGAAGATTTAATGTTATGGCCTATATTAACCATGCACCATATATATGATCTATCTATACATCATATTCCTCTTAACAGGGAAGAGTTTTTGTTGGCGATTAAAAAGAAGAAACAAAGAATTGAAGATAACTTTAATGAAAAGAAAAAATGAAAAAGTAGTTCAATGGTTGCATTAGAAAAAGATAAAGCTACTGAAGAATTAGAAAAGGTTGGTAGATTAGAAAATGACATGAGAAATAAAACATCTTGATATTTTTCTACATCTATAGACATAACCTTTAGAGCAAATAGCAAAAAAGAATTAGAAGAGATGAAAACATCTATACAAGAAAAGTTATCAACTAAAAGGATTTTTTATTCTGAGGCTACTGGAAATCATTTAGATTGATTTATCACAACAGCTCCTTTATTGAAAAACAAAATTGCATGATACTGAAAAATTTTTGAAAGATACGAACAAAGTGTGGAGGAATTGAGTCACTACTACCCATATTGTCCAGATTCTATAATATCAGAAAAGGGATTGTGAATATGAATTAGTAAACAATGAAGCGGAGATGAGGAAATAAAAAATATAACATTTTTTGATTACTTTGACAGAACAAGAATTCTAAATTCTAACATGATAATAATATGACAGTCTGGTTCTGGTAAGACAACTACTGCACATCAGCTGTTCAGAACTCAAGAATTATTATGAAATAGACATTTAATAATAGATTTTTTATGAAACTATATAAAATGGGCTCAAGATACTCCAGATAAATTTAGAGTTATAAAAATAAGCCCTCTTTCTATAAATAAGATTAATCCATGTGATATAATATTTCCAAGTGATGATTTTTTAAGGAAAAGTGAAAGTTTTAAATGATTATCAATAGAGGAAATAAAATGAGTAATTATTGATGATAAAGTATCTGAGCTATCAGCATATTTTAGAATGTTTTTAGAAGATGATTATAACCCCAAAACAAGATGAATTTTAGATAAAGCAACAAAAAAAACTTATGAAAAATATTTAAAAAATATTGATATAACAAAAACAAAGTTTTATTGAGACATATTACTAACTGATATTATAAAAACTTTATCTCTAGAAAAAGAAAATAAACAAGTTATAAAAGACATAATAGCAATGCTAGATACTTTTGCAACATGAAGTATGGCATGAATGTTTAACTCAAAGACTAATATAAAATTAGATAATAAAAGTATAGTTTTTTACCTAAGAGAAAGTAGGGAATGAAAATATAGAGAACTAGCTGTATTACAATCTTTTATATTAATTAAAAGGATAGCATACAGCTCTAAAAATAATATTTTAGCAATAGATGAATTACACGAAATATTTAGAATAAAATCTGAAGAAGTTCAAAACTTTTTTAGATCTCAAATAGCAACAATAAGAAATTTAGATTGATGAATACTATGAATGACTCAGTTTCTTGAACAGATTATTGACATAAAATGATGAAAAGAATTTTTTAACTTATCTACGATTAGGTTATACCTAGCATGATGACTATCTAATTCAGATGATGATAATAATATTATAAATTATGAAAAAGTTTTATCTAATTCTTCAAAAAACTATTTACTAAATAATAATCGT
The DNA here is from genome assembly GCA_963922865.1 of uncultured bacterium. GTDB lineage: Bacteria > Patescibacteriota > Gracilibacteria > BD1-5 > UBA6164 > CAWUJK01. The sequence continues at coordinate 32,222 of CAWUJK010000008.1, forward strand.
CCTTGATATGGTATACTACTACTTTGACAAGAACAAATACAATTAAAAATAGATACTCATCCTGATGTATCTATGCATCAAAGATATAAACCACCTAAATGATAAAATGAAGAAAAAGGATTATATAGACATAATACTTCAAGAAAGTAATAAAGAAGAGAAAAAAGAAAATAAATCAGTATGAGGCAAAAAATTCAAAAGAATATTAATAAAATTATGAACTGTACTAACAATAAAAGTTATAATAGCAATAATTCTCACTATACTGATATTTTTTCCTGTATTCATAATAATATGATTATTTCTATGACTTTCATGATCAGATAAGCTATCAAGTAACTCATGAAACTATAACATAGACTGAAATGTATTTATATCTAGCTTTTCTGAAGATAATCTTGATACACCGATGGGAATACCTGTAGAAAGATGAATCATCAGCTACTGATTTGACTATAACAAATATAAAAACTCTCTTATAAAAAGATTCTTAAAGTTAAGTTTTTATAATGCTAAAGAGTATTATTCATGACATAGGTGAGTAGATTTTGCAAGGACCTATAAGGATAAAGTTAATTGATATAATCCATATATACTCTCAACATTAAGGGGAATAATAAAACAGTCGGAATATATTACAAAAAGAAGTTGATCTAATATTGAATATAAAAAAATTATTTACTCTAGGCAATGAAATGTAGAATATAAATCAAGTATAAATAAGATATCTGAAGTAAGATTAAAACCATATTGAAACTATATAATGATATCAAGTTTAGACTGAAAATTTTATGTACTATTTGCACATCTTGAAAATCTAAACAAAGATGTATTAAAATATGAAAAAATATGAAGAGGTAATATATTATGAAAAATGGGAACTACTTGAAATTCTACCTGAATCCATTTACACTACGAAATTAGATATTGTTGAAACAATCCTAGCATAGAAAAAACATGGCAACAATGTACTCCACTAAATCCTCTCGGTTCTATTATATGAAACGAAAATACTTTCTTATGATTCTCAAGGTTACCTAAAGTAAATGAATTTGTAGCATGAAACATAGAGACTATTAAAAACAAGACAAAAACTGAAGAAGAAATATATGAAGAAATAAGATCTGATTATAAAAAATTTTGTTCAGACAGTAAGTTACTATTTGTAGGGGAAGAAATAACATGTAAAGAGGCATTTCCTATATTTCACATGAATAAAGATAATACTTTATTTCCCAATATAAATGATTCTTCAGATAAGGAAAACATATGAAAAGAATACATTGAAAATGAATATAAAATTAAATGAATTCCTGATATTAAGGAAATTAATGAAATTAGGAAAATTGAATGAATAAAAAATAAGATATACACTGCTAGAGAATTATATATTAAAGTTTGACATAAGTTCTCAAGAGGAAAATACTTAAATAAAAATAAATATTATTTAAAAATATACAAAGATGACTTAGAAGAAGTAATGATCAAAGATACAATAAAAACACTAAGTTTATTTAAAGAGAAATGAAACAAAACTGAAGATATATATAATAAGTATTATCATAATACAGCATATGATAGATGAAGTAACCCCTATGTATATAATATGTTAAACTCAAATAAAATATTTATGGATATATTGGATGAAAAATGAGAATTTATATCTAAATATAACAATTACTGAGCATTAACAATATTTAAAAACTTAGAACAATAATATATAATCATAATATTATGAAAACAATAATAAAGATCTTCCTAATAATTTATTTAACTACTAGTTTTATGGTCACTGAAGCAAAAGAACTGGAAGTAAAAACAAGAGTATATTGACATGTTTTTGAGGAAAATAAAAATAAACCTATTAAAAATGTTTCAGTATATATTAAGAAAAATTGAAAAATTTTATGAAACTGAAAATCTAATAAAGAGTGACTTTATGATATCATAATTGAAGATAGAAGTGATTATCTTAATTTATGTGTTGAATCAAATTCATTTACTGAAATTAAAAATATAAATTATTGTGTTACTATTTCTGCTTTTCAAGAAATAAAAAGAATAATTGATGATGTTGAAGTAAAAGAGGTTGAATATGATTTTTATACTAATAAAAGATGAGAAAATCTAAATCAAAGATATGAAGAAGAAATTGTAAATAAAAAAACTGAACAAGATTTTAGTGAATATCAAGAAATATTAATGGAGGAAAAGGAAAAAGAAGAAAAAAGAATAGCTGAAGAACAAAAAAAAGCTGAACTTGATAAACTAAAATCCGATTATAAGATGGTTAACAATACAGAAATGACATGACCATTAGAAGCTATACAAATAATAGGAACAGTTAAATCTTCCAGCTGAAGTACAGAAATTGATTATAACAGAGTATATGTAATAGCAATGGATCACTTTGGTAATAAACTAAAAGAAGAAAAGTTATCAAGATTGCATGATTTCAATATGGTAGTAAAACCAAAATGAGGTTGAGTATTTCTTCATCCTGTTAATCTGAAAATAGAAAGTAGGGAATATAAAAAAATAGAGTGAGAAATTGTATCTAGGTATGAAAATGAATACAGGCTTATAACAAAAGAAAAAAATATAGTTAATATTAAGCTAAAAAAGAAAGAGTTTTCAGAAATGGATAAAACAATATATGAAAAAGAAAAATTTCCCATTTTCACCTTTATTTTTATAATAATGTTACTATCTATATTTATTGTTGTTGTAATAAAAAATAGAATAAAAAACAAAAGGGAGGATTACTAAAAAGAAAACACCAAACCGATACAAGTCTTAGAATTTTTATAATCTAAGCAAATTTATGAATAAAAAAATACCTATGCTTATAACAAAAATAAATGAGTATATAAATAATAAAGAACTACAAAAGGTTCTATTTAATACTTATAATGATTTTGAACTAAGAGAATTTCATGATTTTCAAAATGATAGAGTTGATAGTCGTACTATCAAAAGAGGATTAAGCCTAATTAAAAACATTTTTCACTTTCAAATAATAGTAAATAAAAGTATATACTTACCAGGAATATGACTTTTTTCTATATATCCTAAAGACTATAGTTCAAAGTATAAATATCCTGGAACTATAATAAAAATATCAGAATACTGAAAAAAAATATGGTTTTCAAAAAGAATTATATATTGAAACATAATAGAAAAAATATTAAAGAACGATAATAAAATAAATTTTGAGGTGTTTGATCTAGGTATCTTTCAAATAAAAGATGAAGAAACTTGAAGACTTAATACTATTCAAAGCATAGAACACAAAACAAAGTATTTAAATACTATTATACAAAATTATTTAAAATTAGATGAATTAAAGGTCATACATATTGAAAAATATAGTAAATGAGGTACTTCTTTTTCAGATATAGTAAAAGACTATTATAAAAATAGAAAATATTCTTTAGATTGAATTTTAAAGCTATTTGATATAAAAAACGTATGATTTCATACAAAAATACTAGAAGATATACTAATATGTATATGATATATTGAAAATAATAAAGAAAAGTTTAATTTAAAATAAATTGTGAATGAAAAACACTCATTCACTTTTTTTGTATTTTTTTGTGAATTAGAGTTCATCAGGTAAAGATTCATAATATTTTTTTACATTAAAAAGATTCAAATCACAATTTTGTATTTTTTTTGTGAATATAATTTGCATATTTTTGTAAATATGATATTATTCATTCACAACTATTAGTTATTTTTGTGAATATAATATTATTCATTCACAAAAATATTTATATTATAAAATTAAAATTTATGATTCATTTTGACCCAAAAAAACCTTATAACAATCTACCTTTATTGCCTCCAAAGATAAATTATAATTCTTTAAAAATTATGAAACAACTTATGAAGGCAAAAATAGAATTAGCAAAGCTTGATACTCTTACAAAAAATAAACTAGATAATAAAGAAATTTTTTTAGAACCTTTTGCTATTAGAGAATCAGTAGAGTCTTCCCAAATTGAAAATATAAATACATCTTTTGAGACTGCTTACAAATCAGAATATGAAGTTAAAATGAATCCAGAACAAAAAGAGACTATGGCATACAAAAAAGCATTACTTCATTGATATGAAATAATAAAAGAAAAAGGTTTTTTAAGTATAAATCATATACTAGAAATTGGTAAGATATTAAGCCCATCTAAATGAGTGAAAAGAAGTACTCCAGGTGTATGTATTACAAAATCAAACTGGTCATGAAATGAGGTCTTATATACACCTCCTATTGGTCAAAATAAAGAGGGGAAAGACTCAATTAGTGAACTATTGAGGAACTTAGAAATTTGATTTAATAATAAATCACTAGGTGAGATAGATCCTATTATTCAAACAGCTCTTATACATTATCAATTTGAAGCTATACATCCTTTTTATGATTGAAATGGAAGAACCTGAAGAGTATTAATGATTTTACACTTAATAAATCATAAACAATTATGCTATCCTGTTTTGTTTATATCAAGCTTCATAAATAAAACAAAGTCTGATTATTATGAATTGCTCAAAAATGTAACTCGAGAATGAGAGTGGGAAGAATTTATACTTTATATTTTAAAGGCTATAGAAGAACAATCAAAACAAACTGTTAACATAGTGGAAAAATTAATAGAGTATAGAGAGTGAATAAGAGATACTTTATCAAATATAGAATGATTGAAAACGAAGGATGCTGAAGCAATTTTTCAATTACTTTCATCAAGAACTTATTTTTCAATGAACGATCTTAGAAATCAATCATGAGTTTCAATAAACACATGAACAAAGCTATTTAAAATTATTATAAAAAATGGACTAGGTATTGAAAAGAAAATATGAAAAAATAAAGTAATTTTCAATAAAGAATTTTTAAAAATATTTAATAAATAACAATATGAAAAAGGAATGGGAAAATATAATACAAGAGTTACATGAAGATAACTTTTCTTTAGATAACATAATTCTAAGAAAAGCAGTATTAGAAATATATAAATATAAGTGCCCTTATACAAATAAGAAGATTAGCTTAGATAATTTACACCTAGATCATTTTATACCTAAGAAACAATTACCTAATAATAAAAAATTGTCTCTTGATAATATAGTCCCTTCTATTGAATCTTTTAATTTAGAAAAAAATTCGCTGTCAGATAATTTTAATGAAAGTCCATCTTTTCTAACAATATGAATGTTAAATAACATTAAAATCAAAGCAATTAAAATTAGAAAGATAATAAGTACTATAGACGTGAAAAAAAGGAAAAGAAAGTATATCAAGGAAAATAATACAATAGACAAACATAACAGCTTTTTAGAAAGATATAAAAATAATATAGTATACATAGAGGAGTTCTATAATGAAAGTAGTATCGATTATTTGTTATACTTCCGAGCAAAGGATAATATTGAATTAAAAAATATAATAGAAAATTTAAACTTAATACTAAAAGAGGACATTATAATAAATAAAGAGTATAGATCTTTTCATCATTATGAAAAGTCTAAAAAAGATGATATTACATATATAAAAATAATGGCATCTTTTGATAAATGAAAAACATCTATTGAAGAAAATCTATATAGTAGACTACTGATAATAAAAGAAAAAATAGAGGAACAAAGAAAAGAAGTTTACAAAGAAGAAAAGAACTTTGGATTTGATATTGAATTTGAGGATATTGTGAACAGGTATATTATAGATAATAAAGAGATTAATATAGATTGTTTTAGTTTTCTTAATAGATTAAGAGGAATAGAAGAATTAATTACTTTAAATGGTAATAAATATATATTTGAAAACTTAATTACTTGTTCAATATTAGAAAAAGAAAATATTAGTTTAATTGATTATAGATATTCTGAAATTAATAATATGAACTGAAAACATATTTATAAAAAACTAAAACTATTCCAAAATAAAGTTAGTATTTATGATATATTTAATAATATAAAAGAAGGGGACAAACTTAGAAAAAAAATAAGATTTTCTAAGAAAAATAACTTTAATTTTTGAGAGGTAAATTTTTATTCTAATCCTAAAAAATTAGAGAATAATTTAAATAAAGTCTCAGATATTATAAAAAATATTGATTTTAATGATATACAAAAAATATATTTAATTTCTATTATTTATTTCTATATAAATTATCTTAACATTAATAATGATAATAAATTCATATTAAATATAATCAGTTATAAATACTTAAATTCATATAATTGATTATTAACCCCTATAATACCAAAAAGTATTAACAAAAATAATTCTAACTTATTACAAGAAAACATAAAAGAGTATATATTATTATTTATAGAGAATTTAAAAAACAACATAATTATACAAAAGGAAAAACTTTTAAAATCTGAAAAAATTTTTAAGGAAAAACAAAAAATAATATTAAATGAATTAACAATAAAGAATAAAGAAATTATTATAGATCTATTATTTAAAAATGTATATGTTTCTTTTTGAGAAATATTAGATAATTTAGAGTTAAGCAAACCTACATTAATTAAAAAATTAGGAGAATTAGAAAAAAAATGAATAATTCAAAAAACAAAGAAATGGAAGAATACTCTTTATTATTTTGAAGAATATGTAAAAATACTGAAAAATTAAGTCCTAATTACAGGACTTTTTTATTTCCCTATAGGTTATTTTATGAAAAATCTTTAGTTTTTCTTATTTCTGGCTTAAAATAGTTCTATATTCACTCTATAATTTATCTATAATTACTCTATAAACTATCTATATCTCTTTCTAGACATATCTAACATTTAACCTATTTTAAAGTAATATAATAATATTTATATTAAATTAATATAATAATATATAAAATATATTTGACAAATAATTATAAAAAATATATAATACTAATAACTTATCTTTTAATTAATACTCTTATGATTAGTTTTTTTGGAAGATCAAGTTGAAAGCTTTGAACATATTCAAAGGCCCAGTTAGCTAAAAAGTTATGAATTTCTATGATTAATTTAAATAAAATATTTAAATTAGAGGCTGAAAATTATACATATCATAGAAAAAAAAATAAGCTAGAAGTAACAAAGGATATGAAATTATATTGATGAACTCCTATATTTAATGGAGCTTTTGATCAAAGAAATAAATTTCGTCCTGAAAGTTGAGAATATCTAGTTAAAAAATACTGAGCTGAGTACTGATTCAACTTTGATCCAAACAGGTAAAATAAAAGCCGATTCCTTAAAAAAGAAAACCGACTAATAAAATTTGATACAAAAAAGCTTGCAACCATTTTGTATACAAAATAAAAATTATTTTGTAGTAATATTATATACAATACTAAATATATTTCAAATTTTGTTATGTCTACGGTTTTAAACTTATAAAATAAAAACAAAACCTATGACTACAGAAACAATCAATAGAAATGATTTTTTATCTTTTATTGAGTCAAACACAAGAGATGATAAATATAAAAATCATTACTTTAAAGCAAAAAAAATTATTCCTCAAGAAAATATAGAGGGGGAAAAGAAAAAAATTCTTTTGATAAACATTAAAATAATATTCATAACAATTAAAAAAAGTTATATATGTATTATAAACCTTATAGATAAATGGTTTTCTATAGGTGTTTTAGTTTTTTTAAAAAAAGTAAATAGGGGAGTTTCTCAAACAAGAGAATATTTGGAGAAATATATTAGAAAAAGAAAATATGATGATTTATGACAATTTAATAAAACCTTAGAAGATATAGATATTGCATACATAGTTATGTCTATATGAGAGAAAAATAATATAACTTTACATGAAATAATGGAAAAATTCTGAATAAGTTATCACTCTTCACTAAAAGTCAAGAAAATGAGGAAAGATAAATTATTAGCATTAAATCTAATTACTGAAGATATAAAAAATAAAAGAAAAATTGAACTTATAACTGAAGCTAAAGAATCAAAAAAAGAATATGATAACATTAATTCTAAAATATCTGAAATAGAAAATTTATAATTTAATTTATATATTATGATTACAAATCAAATTACAAACAGCTTAAGTAATTTAATTACTTATAAAAAACCTAATATTAAAGAGGTTGGTATAGATAAAAACAAAGCTATGGTATTTATTTATAGGATGCTATATAAAAATTTAGAAAGAAACAACATTAAAAGAAGTATTCCTATTACTTTAATAAAAAAGAATGATTGAGAAATTAAAGTTAATATTTCAAAGGGTAAAGTTAGGAAAGAAAGTTTAGTTAATGTAGTTGATCTAAGGTGAACCACCACAACTAAATAAGATATATTATAGTTGATGGCTTCCTGTTTCATA
>CAWUJK010000009.1:0-37401 GCA_963922865.1 uncultured bacterium
TATTTCAATTTCTTATATTTCAAAATTCTAGATTATCATAAAGAAACTCTTTTTTAAAGGATAAATTTCAATCATTATCATAAATTTCTTTTTTTGATAAAAATCCATATAAATTTTTTTTCTCATTGCTCGCATAACTATATTTATATACTCTTTTATCTTTTTTTATATCTTCAAAGTCTCAGTTATTATTTAATTTTTTTACTTCTCAAAAATTAATTTTATTAATTATGTCTCAATATTCATTATATTTGTAATTTATAGCATTTGAAATTATAGTTCAAGAGTTAATTAAGTTTTTTAATTCTTGTTCTTTTAAAACTAACCATCTATTTTCTCAAAATTTTGTTTGCCATTTTGTTATCTCAGATCTCATTAATGCTCAAGAACTATCATATATCTCTTTTCTATAAAGTTTTCATCTCTTGGAAATATGATCCTCAAATTCTCAAATTTCTGTATTATCTTTTGAGTTTTGTCATTGATGAAAATAGTAAATTTCTCTCTTTGATTGTGAGTCTTTTTTTTCTACTTTTCAAAATCAAGCATATTGTCTATTATATAAATCTTTAATATCATAATAATAATACCCATCATAATAATTAAAGGTTTCTATTAAATTTTTTCATGTGATTGTATCTTCATAAATTATTTTATGAAGGGTTTTTTGGTTAAATGGTAGTTTTGGATTGGCAGGTTCTCAGTTTTTATCTTTGTAAAATACGCTTGGTTTATATTCAAACTTTATTTTTAATCATCTATTATTTTTTATCTTTTTTAAAAGATGATTATCTTTTCGTTTATTGTACTCAAATGTGTATTTTGTTTTTATTTCTTCTCCTGTTTTCTCCTCAAATTTAGTTAAATGGGAAAATACTATGTCTTTGTCATCATATGATAACTCATATTCTTTTACTTGTTTTTCTTTAGCATAAAAAACTACGCTTTTTAATAATTTTGATGTCTTAACTTCAAATTGCGTTCTATAACTTGTTAAGCTTCTTTGTTTATCTATATAATTAAATTTTATTTTATATAAGTCTCATCCATATTTTATATCGCTAAGGTATACTTGATTATTATCTTTAAAATAAGTATATAAAATTTCGTTTCAACTAATATCAACTTCTTTAACTATATGCCAAGAATATATTTTTTGACTATTATTGGGATCATTTAATATAGAATTAGTATTTGTTCAAAAATAAAAAGTATTTCATTTAATATCAATTACTTTCCAAGAATTATTTTTAAAATAATAATTATTTAGGTTCTTTTTATTTCTTGATTTATATAAATTCTTATTTTTATCCATTAAAACTAGCTCTTCTCCATTTATTATAAAAGTATTGCTAGTATAGAGTCTGGAAACTCATTTCCTAGGGTCTCTAGATATCTTGACTATATTTAAATCCCAAGAATATCAATATGGAGAAAAGGTATCAGTAGAATAGGAGTTATAGTTTAGTTTTAAATCAGGTTTTATATTAAGTGGTCATTTGGGAAATTCTAAATCCAAAGAGTAATATCAAGCTCAGGAAAATAAATCATTTACATGTTTTGAGTCTATCTTATTTATGTTTTTCTTATTTATCTCAGGACTTATTAGTTGTGTTTGTCAATAAACTATATCAAAACTTATTAATAATATTAATAACAATAATAATAGCTGTAATAGTTTTCTCATCCTTTCTTTCTTAATTATTATTTATTTCGCACAGTTTCAGTAGTAAGCTAAGTCTTCAACACACTTGTATACAGTTTTAAATGTATAGTCTCAGTTATTTACTAAAATAGCTTTGTATTTTACATTTTTGATCTTGCGGACATGATAACCGTTTCTTCAAGAAACAACAAACTCAGTATAATTAATCTGATTTTTATTATTGTATAACAAATCAACTAAACCATCTCAATTTATATCAACAAGCATAGCTCAACCATAAACTTCAGATTGTCTTCAAGAACTATTAGAGTTTGAAACTCATATAAAAGATAGCATAGCATAGGTAGAATCATCTTCTTTTATCTCTTTTGAGTTTCTCCAAGTTTTATAATTTTCAAAAACAGAACTTCAACTTTTTTTTGTATCTTCTTCTAAGCTTATACCAAGTATTTGATTAGAAGATTTGTATATTTCTTTAGAACTAGAATGAACTCATTTATAACAAACAAATTTTCAATTGTCTTTAGTTGAATTAAAACTAAGAGAAGCATAATCTTCAAAAGCAAGTCAAGCATGACAAAAATCAGAATCAGTTATAGACATGTATAGCTTCCCTTCAGGAAAAGATGCTGTGATAGTTTTAGAGCTAGAGTTAGAAGTATCAGGATTTTTTATATCTATATCATAGTTTATAATTTCTCTTTTCAGTTCAACTGTAAAAAACTTATATAAATCTTCCTCTTTTTTTGTTCTTAAACTTAAATTTACATTTTCTCATAAACTTAAAGGAATCTTCAAATCAATTGTGTATTTTATATTAGCTCAAGTTCAGCTTGAAACTATTGCTCAGCTTGAAAAACTAGAAAAAGTATTTCAATCAAAAGAATATTCATAATTGGTATTTTCAAGAAAATATTTATTTGTAAGATTTGTAACCTCTATTTTTACTTGTTCATCATTAAAACTCAAAAGTTTAGCTCTCAGCGTGGTATCCAAACTTTCATTTCATTTAAAATTATCAAAAATCTCTTTTTTTTGTTTTTCAGCTAAAATTCAATCATAAAATTCTACTTTTTCTACTTTTCAAAAAAACTTATGACCATTAGCACAAAATTTTCACCAAGAAGTATTATATCAACCGCAATAATAATATGATGCTCAAATATTTACAGCAGTATTATGAGTAATATATGAGTCTCAAAGATTTCATAAAGAAGAATCTTTTTCAAAAACTAAACTATCATCTATATAAATTTTGTTGGAGTTTCAAAACTTTTCAATTCTAAACAAATGATTTTTTTCATCTTTCAAAGCACTACAATCAAACTCTCAATAAGGAGTTAAACATTTATAATCTTTGTTAAGGATAAGCACAAATTTATCCGTTTGTGAAGAATTGTTTCAACTAAAAATTACTTGAGGAGTATCTGCATAAACTCTAGTATACCTAGTTAAATAACGATTATTTTCGTTTCTAATCCTATCTTTTAAGTTGGTTTGAACTTCAAAAGAAATAGAATATTTTGATTTATCTTTTATTTTTCAGATAGAAATACTATCTTTATAATAATTTTCTTTATGAATTTCTGATTTATTTATGTACAACAGTTTTGATTCATTATGTAAAGAAAGCATATCTTTTCCACTAAGAGCATGTCAATATAAACGAAAATTATGAAAAGCTCAATTTGAATTATAGTAATAAGATCATCATCAAATATATTTTCTGTCCCAATAAGAGCGGTTTTTGTTTTCATTAGGGTAAAAATAAAATCATCTTAAGTTTGGTTTATAAGCTCATCAGAGAACAAAGTTACGGCCTATTGGGTTGACATAGGCTGACTTTTTATAAACTAGTTTAAAATCTATATATACAGTATTTAGTTTTCTTGATTTTCTAATAATTATATGATGCCATTTTCAATCAAAAATATTACAATTTTTAACATTGGTATTAAAAAAAACACAACTGTTTCATCAAGAATATTTAAGTATATCTCATTTATTAGAGGATAATAAAGTTTGATGATTGTATCAATTTTTAGCCCTTTTTTCTCATTTGTACCAAAAAGAAATTGTATACTTACCATACTCATCTGAAGACCATCATGTAGTAGAGACAATTCTATCTGTATCAAAAACTCAATACTTAGCACTAGTATTTTTAACTTCTCAAAGTTCTATATCTCAAATAATCTCTAGTTTAGAGTCTCTTGGGCTGGTGTTTTTTATTTCCCCATCAAAACTGTATTCTAAAATCAAAGAATTTCTATCAACACTCTCAGCATTAGCAAAACTAAAAACACCTACAAAAAACAAAAAAAACAAAAATTTAATAACAAAAAACACCTTCCTCATACCAATAAAGTTATGAATATAAAATACAAGGGAGGTATTTGCAGAAACAATACTATCTAATTTTTAATATAAAACAAGTTAATATTTATTTTTAATATCTAAACCTTTATTGCTTTCTTCTTTTTCTCTATACTTAGGATACTTTTCCAAAAATTTAGAAACAGTTATATTTGCAGAACCAAAATCAATAAAATAATTAAGTACTTTTTTAGCTTCTTCCAGTTGCCTGTCATACAGTTCAAATTCTTCTTCTTTCATATCTTTATCACAAACCCCTACTTTCATACACTGCTCAAAATCATAATCTTGTTTTTCAAAATCAACAAAAATATCTGGTTTTATTCCATTTTCATCTATATTCGTTCAATTAGGAGTAAACCATTTAGCTGTTGTAAATTTTATTTGACTACCATCTTTAAAAGATATAGCTTCTTGCACACTTCACTTTCAGTAAGTTTTAGTTCAAATAAGAATAGCCTTTTTATAATCTCTTAAAGTTCATGCCATTATTTCAGAAGCAGATGCTGAATTTCAATTTATTAAAACAACTATTTTTCATTTATATATGAATCAAGAATTTATACTAGGATACGAAACATTGTTAAGAATTTCTTTTCATTTAACTTCTACTAAACTATCTCATTTCTTTACAAAATTTGATAATATTTGAACAGAAGCTTGTAAAAAACCACCTCAGTTATCTCTCAAATCTATTATTAACCCTTTTTTGTTTTTAAATTTTTTTAAAGCAGTTTCAAATTCACTGGCAGAGTTTTCTCAATACATATTAAGAGAAATATATCATATATCTTTATTGTTAGCGAAAGTCTTTGTTTCAACTGTAGGGATTTTTATTTTGGCTCTTATTACTTTTTTTTCAAGTAACTGTTTTTCTCAAGCTCTTATTAGTTTCAAAATAACACTTGTTCATGCTGGTCATTTTATTTTATCAACAGCATCTGATAAACTTAGTCATTCAAGTTTCGTATTATTTGCTTTCACTATTATATCTCATTTTTTTAATCAATGTTTTTTAGCAGGAGAACCTTTTAAAATTCTATCAATTTCAACTCAAAGTAAATTTTTTTCTACCACAGCTCATATTCATTCAAAATCTCAACTCAAAGAATCATTGAAACTTTTTGCGTCTTTACTACTCATAAATTCGCTATGCTTATCTCATATAGAATCAATCATTCATGAAATAGCTCAATCTACCAAATCACTCTTTTTTACTCAATCCAAACTATAATATTTTTCTTTTAAAAGAGAATAAGTATCCCAAAATTTTTCTAGATTTAAATCTTTTTCTCAAGAACTATATATTACATTTATATCACTTTCTTTTACTTTTTTAACATATATTTTAGTTATAGGTTCAGCTAAAAATATTCAAAGTAAAAAAAATGTTAAAACACTTGTTAAAAAAAGTCAAAACCCTATCTTATTTTTATGTTTTTCCACTAAGATTTAAAATTAATTTTTATAAATAATTATTAAATAAAGATAACATTTTTTAATAAAAACACAAGTCAATATAATATAAATTTATATGTTAAAAAAATGATAAATCAACTAAAAACATTTAATTAAAAACAAAAAAATATTTACTTTTTTACAAGCTTTTTTATAGATTTTATAATAAGTTCTCTTATAAAAGCCATTTTAACATTTTAACATTTTATATCATTAATAATACTATATTAAATAATTATAAAACTATAACAAATATTAAATCTTTTAACACATAAAAAAAGATAATCTTTTATTTTAAAAAAATAAATGTATATTTTTATAGTTAAATATAGAAAAATTTGTTTTATTTTTTATATTATGTTAAAATAAATATGTATTTAAAAATAAAAACAAAAAATGATATTTGATTTTTTAAAAAAACAAAAAGAATTTGAAAAAAAGAAAAAACTAACTCAAATAATGATTATGAGTTTAGAAATACCAGACAAACAAAAAAGCATATATTTACAAGCTTTAGAAATTATAGAAGATAAAAAAATAGACAAAATATATAAACAGCTAAGTGATTTTGTTGAAAAATATGAAATAAAAACTTTAGAAGATATATCAAAAACAAACTTTTTAAGTATAGCATGAATGCAAAAAAAAGAAGCTGATGCTAAAAAGAAAGAAATAAATGCTTTCAATCTTTTAATAAATAATATTTAGAAAAATGTCAAAAATAGAAAAAAATATCCCTCAAAACTATCCAGAAAAAAATTTAAATAATTTAGAAAAATGAGATATTTATAATTCTTGAAATATTCAAAAAATGGTAGTTTTTTGTGAAACATCTTTTAATAAACCAAAAAACAAAAAAGAAATATGTGCCTTACTAGAAAACACATTTCAAAAAGAGCTTGCTAAAAAGTGAATAGATTTTAAACAAGTATTAAAAGCATAAATTTTAATAAATGCAAAAATATAAAATAACAGCCAGTAAATCTCAAAAAAAATATACTTTTGTAGTTAGTGAAGAAAATGAGAAACTAGCAAAAAAGAAAGTTCATGATGATTGATACTCTATTTTGTCTGTTGAAATATTTGATGAATCAAATACACAAAGATTGGCATTTGTTTTTGAAGCAGAAAAAGATTCTCAAATAAAAAAATGAAAAGTAGTATGAGATGATATATTTAAAATATATCTAAAACTTAGAGATTGAATGTGATATAATATAAAAAAATTATATTCAACAAAAGATGAAAACAAAACACAAAAAGAAAAAGATATTCAACTAAAAGAAATAGAAGAACAATATAATTATTTTAGCGCACTAAATAAAAAATGAAATAAAAAAGAAGAAAAAAAACAAGATATAGTAAAAGAAAATATAAACATAGATAATTTTTATTTAAAAAAAGAACTTGAAGAAACATATAAACTTATAGATCACGTTTTAAAAAAACTAAACAACCTACTTGTAAACCAAGAATATTTCATAGAAGACACAAAAAAAGAAAAACTAAAAACACTATATAACAGTCTTGTTAAAATAAAATCTTCAACAAATATATCTAAACTTAGAGAAGTTTGAGAAGCAGCATTATTAAAAGTTTGAGAAATAGAACTTAAATCACTAGAAAAAAGTAAAGATGAAAAATGAGAACAACTTTTAGAAGAAACAAACAAACTTTTAAAACAAATATGAAGCGAGGAAAAATTTATCCCGGAAAATAGAGATATAAAAAAACAAATAAACAAAGTTTTTTCTATTATACAAAACTTTATAGGAGATTTTAAAAAAAATAGCAAAAAAGAAAAACCTAAAGAAAAAAAAGATGAAACCAGTCATGACTACCTAAAAACAGTTATATTTTTAAATAAATATAAACAAAAATTAAAACAAAATAATATAAACATATTGAAAAACTTTTTTGTTTTCATTTTTCCTTTTTGAAAAAATATTTCTAAAAAACAAGATTTACTTGTTAGAAGAAAAGTAATAAAACAAAATATATTTTTATTTAAAGCAAAATCTGAATGAAAAACCTTTTCTTATACAAAAGTTATAAAATGATTTGATTATATTCTTGAAACAATATTTAATTTCTTTTTTTCTACAAAAAATTATTTGTTATTTATAATAATACTTTATAGTTTTATATTCTTTATTTTTTTAAATCTAAGCTACTATAACATATCTCCTATTTTCTATGAAAATTTAAGCTATGAATGATTATTTTATTTTATGATTTTTACTTTACTATATATTGCTATCACTTTCAGTAAATGAGTATATAGTTTAGTTTTTAATTTTTTATTGCTTTTTTCTATAATATTTTTATGATTTATTAATTTTTAAACTAGCCTTTGCAAAAGCTAGTTTTTTTTATAGTATATATTATATTAATTTTTATTGTAAAAAAATGGCTTTTATAATATTTATAATATCTATTGTTTTTTCTTTTATTTTTTATATTTTCTATCTTTGAGCTAACTCTAAAAGTCTTTTTTGATATGAGCTTTCTTTTAATGGTTATTTTTCAACATTAAGCTTTAGCCCAATAATAGATTCTATTATTTTTATAATACTTTGAGTGTTTTTTTACATGTATTTTTCTGGTTTATTTTTTAGAAAAAATAAACCAGAAAAATACATTGAAACTATTCCAATTATAAACATCAAATCTCTTAAATTAAATAAAAAATACTTGTTTTTCTTTTTATCTCTTATTCTTTTTTTAATATTTTTTTGATATATATTTCATAAGTTTTTAAATAAAGATTTTAGTTTGTTCTTAGTTTATTTATTTTTTATTTTTAGTATATGAACCTATATTTTCACAATAAAAAAAAGTAGTTTAAATATGCATAATATAAGCTTAACAAAACTAAGCATAATATTTTCATATTTTTGTATATTGATATGATTAACACACACTTTTTCATACTCAATAGAACCTAAAATTATATTAATTATTTTTTTTTCTTGTTTGTTTAATTTATATATACATAATAAATTTGAAAACTACATATCATTTTTCTTTTGAATTTTTTCTATAAACTCCTTGTTTTATATTTTATATTACCATTATTTTTTTTCGTTGGATGATGGACTAATATTTATATCCCTTTCTCTTTTTTTGTGTATTGAAATAGTGATTATAACATTTTTTTATAGATTTAAAAACAAAACAGATTATTTTTTTCTACACTATTTTTCATATATTTTAAACATATTATCATTAATGACCTACTTTTTTTTATTTAAAATTGATTTATTTATAATAGCCGTTATATTTTTTATAGAAGTAATTTATTTACTTTTAAGTTATTATAAATTAAAACAAATTAATAAAGAAATATGATAAAAATAGAAAAAAATTTAAATAGTATAAAAAAAAGTAATCTATTATACCTAATAGAAAAAAAACAAGATATAGATTTTATTAAAAATATTAGAATAGATACAATATCTAAAAACAAAAAAATAATAGAAAAAATAAAAACGACTTTTAACCTTTGAAAAAATACCCACTTAGACTTTTTTATCTGAGATGATATTTTTGAAAATATTACAATAATATTTTACATAGATAATTCATCTTTATCTTTAATACAATATGCATCTGACATATTTAGAACATATAAAAATAATAACTTTTCACTATACTCAAAAAACTCAGACACACTTTTACAATCTCTTAACATGTCAGTTTTAGCAAGATATAAATATACAGAATTTAAAACCAAAAAAGAAGAAAAAAAACAAGATAATATAATTGTTTTAGTTGACAATGATAATATAAAAAAATTAATAAAAGATAGAATAAAAACACTTGATAATATTGTTTTTGCTCGTGATTTATGAACAATGCCATCAAATGAACTTTATCCTGAAAGTTTTTGTAAAATAGTAAAAAAGACTAAATTTAAAAATACAAAAATAAAAATATTTGATTATAAAAAAATAGAAAAACTTTGATTGTGATTAATAAAAGCAGTTTGAAAATGATCATCCAAAAAACCAAGTATGATTATTCTTGAAAAAATAGTTGATAAAAAAAATCCAACAATTTGACTTGTTTGAAAATGAATTACATTCGATACAGGTTGAATACAGCTAAAACCATGAAACAGTATGTATGAAATGAAATGAGATATGTGTTGAGCCGCCCAAGTTTTTTCTATAATGAAAGAATTGGATGATAAAAAACTAAATGTAAATATAGTAGCTTGTCTTGTTTTGGCGGAAAATCATATTTCTTGAGAATCATATAAACCAAGCGATATTATAAAATCATACTCTTGAAAAACAGTGGATATAATACACACAGATGCAGAATGAAGATTAGTTTTAGCAGATGGTATTAGCTATATTTCAAAAAATTATAATTTGAATAAAATAATAAGCGTTGCAACACTAACCTGAGCGTGTGTAGTTGCATTATGATTTAGATATGCTTGAATAATGTGAACAGATGAAAAATTAATAAATAAATTTTTAAAATATTCTCAAGAAAATCAGGAAAAATATAATAAACTACCATTTGACAATTATTTTGTAGAAAAAACTAAATCACAATTAGCAGATGTTGAAAACCTAAATAGATCAGTCCAAGCTGGTTCTACAATGTGAGCAGCATTTTTATACAACTTTATTTTAAATCAAGAAAAATATACTCATATAGATATAGCATGAACAGCTCTAAACTCTTTTGAACCATATTGATTAGCAAACAAATGAATGACTTGATTTTGAGTAGACTCTATTAGTGAAATAATAAAAAACTTGAATTAATAAATACATAGTTTATATTAAAACCATATGATGATTGAGTTTCTAAAAAATTTAATCTCCCCTAAAAAGTGCTATTCTTGTTTTAAAGAAGGCTCTTTTTTGTGTGAAAAATGTTTTGAAAAAATAGAAAAACATTATTTTTTTGATGAAATATGCTATGTATGTAAAAAGTATTCTAAAAACTTTGAAGTTCATAAAAGCTGTAAAAATAAAGTATTTTATGATAAAACAATAATAATGTCACACTACAAAGAAAAAACTATAAAAAAACTAATAAAAGATTTTAAATTTTATGGAAAAAAAGATATTTTAGATGATTTATCATGATTTTTACTAGATAAAATAATAAAATATATGTGAAATGAATTAAAAGAATTAAAAAAAGAAGATTTTATTACAATATCACCTCCTATGAGTTTTTTTAGAAAATTAAAAAGATGATATAATCATTGAGAATTATTATCTAAAAAAATATGATATTTACTTTGATTTACTTATGAAAAAAATTTAATTTTAAAAAATAAACAAACTAGACAACAGTCAAAACTAAATAGACAAGAAAGATTATCTAATCTAAATAAATCCTTTAAAATAAACCCTAAGAAACTAGACATACTAGACAAAAAAATAGTTATACTAGTTGATGATGTTATATCAACATGAACAACAATAAACGAGATTTCTAAGATTTTGAAAGAAAACAAAGCAAAAAAAGTAATAGCCATTTTAGTTGCATCAGACTAAAAAAACTTGACAAAACAAATTAATTGTTTAATATATTTTTGTTGATAGTGAAAAAGGAGAAAACATTTTTATTATAATTTAAGATTAATGTTTATGTCTTCTAGTTTTTGACACTTATATTGACAAGATCTATTTTCTCATACGAATAATTTTTTAGACGATTTAATTTTAGATAGTAATTGACCTTTTGGTAAAATTTCAGATTGAACAAAGCTTGAGGTAAGTCAAATATTGGAGCTTCCTTTTGCTCATGATTTATTTCCTTATAATAAATATGATAATCAATATTCAAAAATAAATTTTTCTATAGAAAAGTTTGATAGGTGATGTTGATTTTTATTGGAAGTTCTAAATCCTTGAAAAATTTGTTGTAATAATTCGCTTTATTGAGACAGTTGAATTTTTCAAACACAAAAGTATTTTAAGTCTTGGGATGTAAAAATTAAATACCATTACTTATATATATGAGGATGACATTTTGATATATATAGTTGAAAAACAATAAACTCAACAAAAATTATGAATTTGCCTTATATAGAAAATGAAGACTTAAGGTATTGATTGAGAAAAGCTATACTCAGAGAGTTTTACAGATTTTCCCACCAAAATTTGAATAAAAAAAATTTTCATTATAATTAAAACTTAAAATATTATTAAGTTTTTTTTATGTCAAAATTTTTGGAAGTATATTGAGCATCTACACATAACCTGAAAAATATAAATGTAAAAATTCCTAAGAATAAAATGACAGTTATAACCTGAGTTTCATGATCAGGTAAATCTTCTCTTGCCTTTAATACAATATACTCTGTATGACAACAAAAATATTTAGAAAGTCTTAGTTCTTATGCTAGAATGTTTATAGGTTCTATGAAAGAAGAGGCGCTAGTTTGAGAAATAAAATGATTATCTCCAACAATATCTATTGACCAAAAAACAGTTAACAAAAATCCTAGATCAACAGTTTGAACTATAACAGAAATATATGATTATTATAAACTTTTGTTTTTAAATATTTGAGAAAGAAAATGTATAAAATGTAAAACAAAAATAAAAAAAGACTCTATACTAGATGTTATAGATTATTTATGTAAACTTAAAGAAGGGCTAAAATTTACAATAAACTCTCCATTAAAAATATCTAAAATAGTAAAATCAAAAAACCAAAAAAATTTAGACAAACTTATTTTTGAGGAAATAAAAAAAGAAGTTTTATCACTAGGATTTATAAGATTTTCTATACAAGACAATCTTTTTACAGTAAATGATAGCTTTAAAAAAGAATTTCAAAAACTAAGACTAGAAAATGTAGAAATAATAATAGACAGACTCGTAATAAAAGATTATTATAAAATAGATTCACCAGATACAAAAAGATTAAAAGATTCACTTAATCTTTGATTTAACACATGAGAATGACATATTTTATTAAATATAATATGACAAAATAAAAAATTTTTTTCCAACATTTTTATTTGTTCAAATTGTAATCATATTCCCAAAGAACTTACCCTATCAAGTTTTAGTTTTAATAGTCATTCTTGAGCGTGTACTGATTGTCATTGATTAGGTGTAAAAAAAGTATTTTTAGAAGAAAATATAATAAATAAAAATCATACACTTTTAGAATGAGCAATAATAGCACCATGATTTTGAGGAAATTATTTTTTTAATTTACTTGAAAAAGTTTCAAAGACTAATACTTTAGATTTAAATAAGAATTGGTCACTATTAACAAAAGCAGAAAAAAATTTAGTTTTGTATTGAACGTGAAAAAAAACTTATGAGGTATCATTTAAAAATGAATATTGACAAAATAATAAATACAATTCGAGATTTGAATGAGTTATTAATACACTCCAAAGAAGATATTTTGAATGATGAGCTGAGAAATGACATTATGATGATTTTATTGTAGATATGATTTGTCCACTATGTAGTTGACATAGACTAAAACAAGAAAGCCTTTCTAGTACTATAAATTGATTTAATATATGACAACTGTCTGATTTGCCAGTAGACAAATCTATAGAATTTTTGTCTAAATTAGAACTAACTAAATCTCAAGAAAAAATAACAAAAAAAGTTTTAAAAAATGCTTTAGATAGGTTAGGTTTTTTATCTTGAGTATGACTAAACTACATGACAATATCTAGAAAGTCTTGAACATTGTCTGGTTGAGAAGCTCAAAGGATTAGATTAGCAACACAAATATGAACTCAGCTTGAAGGTATAATATATGTTCTTGACGAGCCTAGTATTTGACTTCACCCTAGAGATAATGATATGCTTATAAATAATCTAAAAAAACTAAGAGATATATGAAATACCCTTATAATAGTAGAACATGATGAAGATATAATGAGAGAATCTGATCATATAATAGATATATGACCATGAGCATGAATATCTGGTTGAAATATAGTAGCTCAATGAAGCTTAAATGAAATAATTAAAAATAAAAACTCCATCACATGACCTTATTTAAACTGATCTAGAAAGTCCATTATAGAAAGATGATTTAGACCTAAGTATCCTGAACTATTTAAAGAAAACAAAGTTTTACAAATCTTATGAGCAAAACAAAATAATTTGAAAAATATAGATGTCACGATACCACTCTCAAACCTAACAGTTGTTACATGAGTTTCAGGCTCTTGAAAATCATCACTTGTGAATGATATTTTATCTAGCTATCTTGCAAATACTCTTAACAGAGCAAAAAGAAATGTTTGACAAGTAGACAAAATCACATGAACACATAACCTTGATAAAGTTGTTATAATAGATCAATCTCCTATATGAAAAACCCCTAGATCTAATCCTGCAACCTATACAGGTGTTTTTACTCCAATAAGAGAGGTATTCTCTTTGGTTGAAGAATCTCAAATCAGATGATACACACCATGACAATTTTCTTTTAACACAAAAGCATGAAGATGTGAAGTTTGTGATGGAGAAGGAGTAAAAAAAGTTGAAATGCATTTTCTCCCACCAGTTTATGTTGAGTGTGAGTGATGTTTTTGATCTAGATATAAAAGAGATACGCTACAAATAAAATATAAATGAAAAACTATATCAGATATCTTAGATATGACAGCTTTAGAGGCTAAAGATTTTTTTTCTAACCATCCTAAGATAGTCAAAACATTAAAAACAATAATAGATGTTTGATTATGATATATAAAACTCTGACAAAGCTCAACAACACTTTCTTGATGAGAGTCACAAAGAATAAAGTTGTCCACAGAATTGTCTAAAAAGTCCACATGAAAAACCTTTTACATACTCGATGAACCAACTACAGGTCTTCATTTTCAAGATGTAGACAGATTATTGACAATACTTCACTCTTTAGTAGACAAATGAAATTCTGTTCTTGTTATAGAACACAATATGGATGTAATAATAAATTCAGATTATATAATAGATATATGAATCCAATGATGAGATAAATGATGAATGTTAGTTTGATGCTGAGATATAAATGATATTATAAAAATAAAAGAATCCTATACTGGACAAGCTATAAAAAAATACTTACAAAAATAATTTAAAACTCACTAAATTTAGAATTTGTAAAATGAAAATCTTAGAAAAAAATAAAGAAATAACCCGATTATCCAATTTTGAAACAAAAGCTTTTTGTGAGTATTATTTTGAAATAAATAGTGAAAGAGATTTGAAAAATTTATTTGAAATAATCAACTTTTCAAAAAAAAATAAATTAAAAATATTGTTTGTTTGAGCATGAACTAATATGCTTTTTGCTTTTGACAAATATAATTGAATTATTATAAAAAATAATTTACTTTGATGGAAATATAGCTCAAGAACAAAAATATTAGAGTCATACTCAAATGAACTAATATCAGATATAGCTTTAGAGCTAGAAAAAACATATAAACAAAAACTATGGCATAGATTTATATGACTACCATGAAGTATAGGTTGAGCTATATATTGAAACGCTTGATGTTTTTGACTTGAAACAGAGAATAATTTTTTAGATGCCACTGTTTTTGATTTGAAAAATTGAGAAATATCTAATATATCTAAAAACCAAATGGGATTTTCTTATAGAAATTCTATACTAAAAGAAAAAAATAATACATACTTCCTAATAAAAGCTAAATTTGATTTATCTAAAAAAATAGAAAAATATTACTCAGAGGTAGATAATATTTATTTTAGAGAAAATAAGCAACCAAAATGAAAAAACTGTTGAAGTTTTTTTAAAAACCCAAGCAAAGAACTTTCAGCATGATACTTAATAGAACAAGTATGACTTAGGTGATTTAAATTATGATGAGCAATATTTTCAGAAAAACATGCAAATTTTTTAATGAATAATGGCAATGCGGATTATAGAGATTTAATAAAATTGATAAATCTAGCTAAGAAAAAAATTAAGACCAAATTTTGAATAGATTTAGTAAATGAAGTTAGAATTATTAAAAACTTATAATAAAATTATGTTAGAAAAAATGAAATTGCAAAAATATATGTCACAAGCTTGAATATGCTCTAGAAGGAAAGCAGAAGAATATATAAAAAAAGGTTTAGTAAAAGTAAACTCTAATATAGCACATATTGGACAAATAATAGACAACAAAGTAGACAAAATAGAAATCTTAAATAAAGTAATAGAAGATCAAAAGAAATTTGTCTACTATAAAATGAATAAACCAAGATGAATAGAGACTACATGTGCACAAAAATGATGAAAATCTATTATAGACATAGTAGACATAAAACAAAGAGTTTTTCCTGTATGAAGATTAGACAAAGAAACAACATGACTTATACTGCTGACAAATGATTGAAGAATTACAAACTATCTTATACACCCTAAGTATGAGCATTCTAAAGAATATATTGTTGAGACATTTTGATCTATAAACGAACAAGCATTAGATAAAATGAGAAAATGACTTTATATATTAGATAATTATATGACAAAACCAGTTGAAATTAATAGAATATCTTCTTGAAAATTTAGTATAATATTAAAAGAATGAAAAAATAGACAAATAAGAAGAATGGTTGAAAAAGTATGATCTAGAGTGAAAAAATTAAAAAGAATTAGAATTGAAAATATAAATTTATGAAAACTTGATTATTGACAATATAAACACTTATCTAAAAATGAAATTAGTAAATTGTTTTCTATACTAAATTTAGAAAAACATTTTTAATTCTACCTTATTATATCTTTTAAACTATCAAAGCTATCTTTCATTTGTCTAAAATTATAAGAAATATTTAATCTTATATCTTCTTTTGATTTCCACTTTTTATTAGTGATAGAATCTAACTCCTCCAATTTTTGTTTTATACTAATAAGAACTCATATTATTTTTTTGTCTTTTTTGTTAAACTTATCTTTTTCAATTAATTTTTTTGCAATCAATATAAGAATATTATCAATTTTTTTAATTCTAGGTTTTATTTTTTCATAATATAAGATAGAGTATTTTTTAGCCTCTATTTTTTTTTGTTCTATTTTCTGTTTTAGTTGTTTTTTAATTAATTCATTATTTTCTTTTAGTTGTTCTATGAGTTTTTGTGTATAGTTTTTATACTTTCAGCTTTTTTCTGTTTCAGTAAGTATTCTTTTAATTTCTCTTAATTTTCTTATTCTAGACTTTATTTCATTGTCATCTTGCAAACTATATTTTTTCACTATCTTTTTTATATCACTTATTTTTGAATCAACATATTTTATTAAATAAGAAACTCTTTTTCAGTCATAGTTAGAGTATACTAAACCTATGTTTGGTATAATTAATGCTAGTATTAAAATAAATGTGAGTATGTTTCTCATTTGTGTAGTTTAGTTTTATTCTAGCATATTATAATTGAAATCATATTAATTTCAATTAAATTTTATCAAATGTTTTGTGTTTTTGTTTAAGGATTATATTTATTTAGAAAGAAACTATATTAATTGTAAAGCTTCTTTTTTTGTTTTTTGTTTTTTTTAGTGATATAATTTTATTGTAAACTATTTTTTTAATTTTAAGAAATATGTCAGAAATAGAAAAAAACGAAAAATTAAATACAGGTAATATTTTTGATGAGTTTGAAGTTGATGAGAAAACAAAAAAAGATATCTCTAAACTAGAGCTCTGATCAAAAAAAGATTTATTTTACTACATCATAAAAATATGAATTGTTTTTAAAATATTAAACTTTATGTTATTTTTTGTGGTATTTTCATTATTTTCCTATATTTTTATACAAAAATCAACATCTGATTTCCTAGAAGATAAACAATATTTATGACCATTTTGCTCTATATTAAATTGAGATGTTGTATCTTGAGATAGTTGTTCATCTTTAGCTGTATCTATAAAAAATTTAGAGAAAAAAACCCATGAACTACAAAGTACATATCTAAAAAGCATAATATCAATATTGCAAAAAACCTATGAAATAAATAATGTAAAAAATTCAAAAGAATCTATTTTTATAATTTATAAAAATACAAATAAAAGCGATCCATATGAAATGATAAATGAATTTGATAAAATAAAAAATGAATTTACATCTATAGATAAAAAGAAAATCCAATGTGATAAAATAAAAATAAAATCTAATATATTTGAAGCAAAATGTAGCGCTTTTTCAACACTTTGGTATGATAATATACCATGACCAAATTGAGACAAAGTTAATACTATACAATGAACCTCTATAAGCTTAGCGGGTAGTTTTGTAAACTTCATTTCTAAAAAAAGCAATATTAGATTATTAGAAAAACAAAAAACATTTAGTAGTAGCCCATATTTTGGAGAATGAAACTATACATATAAAACAGATTTTAAAATAAAGTTTGAATACGGTAGTAATGATTTATCTTTATAATTAAAAATATAATGAACAATAGAGAAAAAAAACCTATAATTATTTGATTTATACTAGCTTTGCTAATATTTACTTCTTTTTCTTTAATATTAGTTAACTATATATATCCTAACATTATGGATATAGAATCTCAAAAGGTTAAACTAAAAAAGAAAAATGATAAATATAATCAACTTGATTTAAAATGATTTGATTTTAAAGATTTTAAAGAATTAAATAATTTTTATAGTTCTAAAAAATCAGGTGAAAGTGAACATGCAAATCAAGAATTATATGATTCTCTAAATGAAGAGTTTTATAAAAAAATTTATAAAACCATAAATGAATCATCATATAATAATTCTATATATAATTGAAGTTATTCAGATTTTCAAAATACTCAAGAATCATTCGTAAAATATTTACAAGAATCTGATAATAGACTCACCCAAGTTAAAAATTCAAAAAAATTTAGTGATAGAAAATGAAACCTATCTTTAGTTTTGCCAAAATACTCAATTTATGTTGATTTAGATTCTAAAGACTCCCTTACAGACCTTGGTTTTATAAACTATATTGAAACACTTTTAAAAAAATTTAATCTAAGAACCAAAAGCTCTATTTGAATAAAAAGTATAATAATAGCAAAAAATGAAATAGTTAATGATAAAGATAACATATTTTATATACCATTAGACCTAGAAATAACTTGAAATAAAATTTGAATAATAGATTTTTTGAAATATATAAAAAGATCTTGATCTATAGAATTTAGAGAAAATGACTTTGATTTTAAAAATGAAGATTGAAAAATATCTCAGCTATCTGAAATAGAAAGTTTTGAAATCAACAAATATATAGATTCTTCTTTGCAAAAAAGAGCTCCTAATCAACATTCTCTAAAAAACTTTTTGCTAAAAACAGGACAGCAAAATGATATAATATCTGCAAACGTAAAATTAAGATTTTATATTAGTGGATTGAGTTCTGAGAAAATCATAGCTGAGATAAATAGCATCATCTGAAGCAATATAACAAAAACTAGAGAAGATAAATATTGAAATTTAGAAAAAGATGAAAAAACCTGAGAATATAAAAAAGAACTGATACACTATAATCATAGTAACATATTAAAAATAGTTAAGAAACTAAAGTCAGCTCCCCAAGTTCTAAAAAGTGCTTATTATAGGAAAAAAGTAGACAATATGTTTTTATATTTAAATAACAAAGATTTAAGAAAAGATATGGCTTCTATAAAAAAGCAAATGAAAAAACTAGATAATCTTAATAATGTATACTTAACATCACTTAAGTACAAAGATATATTTTCTAAAATAGATAAAGATGTCTATTCTATAGTTAATTCTTTATGAATAAACAAAGAAAAATTTTACCCTAAAAACTATATTTTTAAATAATATTTATATAATTAAATTGTAAAAAGTGAACTACACAGAAGTTATAAATAAACTCAAAGAACTCGTATATTCGTGAGATGATGTGCAAAAAGTATGTGACTATATAATACTTTGAGCAGTTCTTGATTGAGCATCTGATATACATATTGAGCCTCTTACTTCTTATGTAAGACTTAGATATAGAGTTGATTGAGAACTAAAAGAAATATTAGAATATCAGTCTTTTTTACATCAATGAATAACGGCTAGATTTAAAATTTTATCTGACCTAAAAATTGATGAATCTAGAAAACCACAAGATGGTAGAATATCAAAAACAATAGGAAAAAAATCCCTTGACCTTAGAGTTTCTACACTGCCAACAGTACATTGAGAAAAAATTGTAATGAGAATTGTAGACAAGTCTAAAGAAATACCTCAATTTGAACAACTTTGAATAACATGACAAAACTGAGATCTAATAAAAAAAGCAATATCTCTACCAAATTGAATAATTCTTACTTCCTGACCTACAGGTTCTTGAAAATCAACCACACTATATTCTGGTTTAGTTATGCTTAATAGACCAAATATTAACATAATGACATTAGAAGACCCTGTTGAAAATCAAGTTGACTGAGTAAGCCAATCACAAGTTAAACCAGACATATGATATACATTTGCTTACTGACTAAGAACAGCACTTAGGCAAGACCCAGATATTATAATGGTTTGAGAAATGAGAGATAAAGAGACCGTTGATATTGCAATAGAAGCATCATTGACATGACATTTAGTGCTGTCTACAATACATACAAATTCTGCCGCTGAAACTATAACAAGAGTAATAAATATGTGAGTAAAACCATTCTTGATACCTGCTTCATTTAATATAATTATAGCACAAAGGCTTGTAAAAAAACTATGTTCTTGTAAAAAAGCTCTTAGCCCAAAGGAATTATGACCTGAAATGTTACAAAATATAAAATCAGCCATATCTAAAACATCAAAAAAAGAATTAGGCTTAAGAGTTTGAGACGCGCTTAAAAACCCTATATTCTACAAAGCTACATGATGTGAAAAATGTGATAAATCTTGATATAAATGAAGAGTATGATTATATGAAGTATTGGAAATTAGCCCTTGAGTAAAACAAATGATACTAGATTGAAGTTCAGCTTTTAACATAAATAGGCAAGCAATAAAAGACGGAATGATAAGTTTAGAGCAAGATTGAGTTATGAAAGCATTAAACTGAGATACTAGTTTAGAAGAAGTATATAGAGTTGTTAAAGCTTGAGAATAATATTAAATAAAAATTAATTATGGACAAAAATATAACATTAATGGAGAAGATAAATAGCTATCTTATCTCAATGCAAAAACTAAAAATAAAAGATAAGCTTATTTTTTATAGACTTTTGTCTACAATGTCTAATGCCTGAGTTGGATTAGTTAAGTCTGTTACTATATTAGAAAAACAAGAAAAAAACTTAGTTTTGAAAAAAATGTTATGAGACTTTGTTTTTAATTTAAAATCTTGAAAAAAACTATCAAACTGTCTTGAATTATACCCATCCTCTTTTTGAGAAGCTGAAATTTGAATAGTTAAGTCTTGAGAAAAAACCTGAAGACTAAATTCTGTTTTGGTTGATCTAGCTGACCAAATAGAGAAAGTTTCTAAAGTTAGTTGAAAACTTAAAGGAGCACTTATGTATCCTGCTTTTATTTTGCTAGTTGTTTTTGGAGTTATATTTATAATGATGACCCAAGTAGTGCCTAAACTTTTAGAAATATTTGAAGATAAATCAGCTTTACCTGAGTCTACTAAGATACTTATAGCAATATCTGATTTTATGATTTGATATTGGTACCTTATAATTATATTTTTTGTTTGACTATTTTTTGGTACATCAATTTGGAAACAAACACCTTCTTGAAAATATTTGTTTGACAAATTTCTTTTTGGTGTTCCGATATTTTGAGAAATATTAAAAAAGATAATACTATCTAAATTCTCAAGAGTGTTTGCTAACCTTATTTGAAGTTGAGTATCTATGGTAGAATCACTTAAAATAAGTTCAGAAGTAGTTTGAAATGAAGTATATAGACAAAAAATACTTCTTTTAGCACAAGATGTAAAATCAGGTATAAGAATGAATGAATCATTGGAGTGAAGTAATTTATTTCCAGATATGATGGTTCAAATGATACAAGTTTGAGAAGAAACAGCAAATCTTGATAATACAATAATAAAAGTAGCAGATTTCTATGATGAGCAAGTTGATAACACCATATCAGTTTTAAATAAACTTTTAGAACCATTTATAATAGTGTTTTTGGCAGTTACTGTATGATTTATTGCAATGGCTATAATGCAACCAATAATGAACCTTGCAGACACAGTAGCATCAAAATAGTTATGTGAAGAAAAGGTGAAGAAAAATGATTTGAATATAGATTAAAAACTAGTAGACTAATGCTGGTTTTTATTTTATTACAATTTGTTAATGCAAGATTTTTTAATTAAATTTATATTAAAAATAAATGAAAAATATTTTTTTAAGAAAAAACACCCCTTCAATGAAAAAAAAGACTGAGTTTTAAATTTGAATTATTCTGACTTTGAATACAATCATACTGCTAAGCTACTTGACATGTATTGAAAATTGGTTAGTTTAGATAAACTAAAAAATAAAAAAATACTTGAAATAGGCTGTTGAGCCTGATGAAAATCAGTTTATATAGCAGAAAAATATTTATCTAAAGTTACTTGAATTGATATAAATAATGATTTTTTGGATCAAGCTAATAAGTTTGCATTAGAAAAAAAAATTTCAAGCCAAGTAAGTTTTTACTATAAAAGCGCTATCAATACTTGATTTAAAGATGATGAATTTGATATTATTTTGATGTCAGATGTTATTGAACATATAAAGCAAACAGATGCTTTGTTTGTTGAAGTTTTTAGAGTTTTAAAAAAATGATGACTAATTCTTTTTGATTTTGCTCCGTATTATCATTATTTTTGACATCATTTATGGGATAGAATTCAAATACCCTGGTTGCATTTATTTTTTACAGATAAATTTTTAATAAAACTATATAAAACTTCAGTTAGAAACTTGAAAGACTGAGAAAAAAGGATAAAATTAAGAATTTGAAAAAACTCTAAAAACAAAGAAGTATTTGATTACTTAAACAAAATAAGTAGAAAAAAATTTGAGAAAACTATTCAAAAACTCTTTCCTAAAAACAATATAAGTGAATATAAAATAAATTATTATAACTTAAAAGATATAAGTTTTTTTTCTAAAATACCATTTCTTAGAGAAATTTTCATTAGGCATATAATTTGATATATAAAGAAATAATTGTGTGAAGATTGCGTGAAAATTGCTTCTTGCTATTTGATTTTAAAAAATATTGTGATATTATATGCATCGTTTTGTTGATGTTCTTTAAAATAGACGCGAAAAACTTCCCTAAAAGTTGTCTTTATTACAAGCTTGGGGTGAAGTTAGTAATGATATTGTTTTTGCTAATTCTACCCCGAGGTTGTATATACAACTTAGGGTTAAGGCTTTAACTCTGTATATGTTATTTCAGACATATATATTGTATTTTTTTAAAATATTTTTTTGTTATAAAAAATATTTAGCAATCTAAAAATTAACGACATTTTTATATGTTTAGTTTAATTTTATAGATTAATATTTTATTTCTTAAATAATGTTTTATGAACTTATTTAGAAAAGTTGTTGCAAGCATTACTCTTGCTGCTCTAGTTATTACAACTGGTGCTACAGGTACTTCTGCTTATACAAATGATGAACTAGTTGCTGCTAATGGTTTAGCTGCTGCTGGTGTAATCAATGATAACTCTGCAAACCCTGCGGGTTATAACTTTGCAAGTACTATTCTAAGAAACGAGTCAGCTAAAATAGCTGTAAACTTAGACAGTGGAGTTTCTATGAAGAAAACTTGTGATGATTCTTTTGCTGATGTATCAGCTACTACTCCAAATGATTGGACATGTGGTTATGCTGAAGCATTATTAGATGCTGGTAAAGTTTCTGCTAACACTAACTTTAACCCACTATCTAATTTAACTAAAGCTGAAGCTACTAAAATGATGTTAGAAGCTGCTGGTTGTACAGACGTTTATACAAACGCTGATAAATGGCAAGCTGAAACAGTTGCTTTTGCTGCTGAAAACGATATAGTTTCTTCTTTTACGGATTATAATACTCCTGCAACTAGAGCTTTTGTTTTCACTGTTGCATACAACGCAATGAACTCTTGTCCTATTGCTGATGTTGAATGTGATGAAACTATGGCTGCTTTAGGTTTATGTGAAGTTGAGGTTGTTGATCCTGCTGATCCAACTGAACCTACTGAGCCTACTAAACCTAGTGAACCATCTAATGAAGGTGCTTCTATAAGTTTATCTCCTGAAACTCCTGTTGATGGAAATGTTGCTGCTAACACTCCTAGAACCGCTTTATTAGCATTTGATGTTACTGCTGGTGAAGAAGACCTAACTTTAGACGAAATTGATCTTAAATATACTGGTTTAAGTGAATCTAAAAATGTTACAGATTTATCAATATATCTAGTTAATGATAAAGTTAGTAGATGAACAGATAAAACTTTTGATAGTGAAAACGAAAAAGAATTATCTTTTGAAAAAAATACAGTAATTAAAGCTGGTGAAACTAAAACATTAGTTGTTACTTCTTACTTAACATGAGGTAATCTTAATGAAACTCACCAAGTTACTATAACAAGATTATCTAGTAAAGCTTGAGATCTATCTTGAACTCCTCTTGTATGAGCTTCTTTGAATCCTGTTAGTGTTACTAACAAAGGAGAATTAGAATTTTCTAATGATACTGCTAGTGAAAAAGTAGTTATTTGAGAAGAAATTAGTTTAGCTGGTTTTACTTTAGAGGAAACCTCTAAAAAAGAAGCTGTAATAGTTAAATCAATCACATTTACTGTTTCTGGTTCTGTTGATTGAGAAGATGACATAGCTGATTTAAAATTACTAGCAGATGGTAA
This sequence comes from uncultured bacterium, assembly GCA_963922865.1. Taxonomy (GTDB): domain Bacteria; phylum Patescibacteriota; class Gracilibacteria; order BD1-5; family UBA6164; genus CAWUJK01. The sequence continues at coordinate 24,339 of CAWUJK010000009.1, forward strand.
AGAAATACCTGTTGATTTAATGGTTAACTCTGATGACGAGATTATAGCTGACTTAAATTATGAAATTGCTGCTGATGATAAAATAGATTTTGAACTTAAAGGTGTTGTTACTGGTTCTGTTGGAAAAACTATAGAGGTTGTTTTAGCTTCTGGTAAGACAGCGGGTCATGAAATAAATGATATATATGCTATTGGTGCTGACAACAAAGTAGCGGTTTCTACTAAAATTGATGCTAGCAGAACTCCTGACATAGCTGATAGTCAAACTATTGAATGATCTGAAATTAATGTGTCTTTTGATAAATCAGAAACAGATGAAGCTAAACCTGACTCTGAAGATGTTTTGGTTGGAACTTTAAAAATATCTGCTGATGTTAATGATTATACAGTAAACAAATTAAAAGTTACTGTTAAAAATACAACTAGCTCTATAGGTGTAACAAACATAGTTACTAAACTAGAGTTATGATGATCTGATTCAGATGCTGAATATGTTATAGGTACTACAAATAATGCTTCTAGTACTAGTACATGAGTTGACTATATTTTTAAAGATATTGACTTAATTGATGGAGAAGTTGTTCTTCCTCTAACAGTTAATATTTCTGATTCTACTTCAAATAATTGAATTGATTTAGAATTTGATGTTAAATTTACTGAAATAGAAGATGAAGAGCAAGATGTTAAATATAGTAGTACTGATGAACTAAACTCTGTTTTGTCATCAAACTCTTTTGATACTAAAACTATTTCTGTTGAAACAGCTACATTTTCTATTACTTCTACTGAAGTTAATACTAGAAAATTAGTTTTAGGTAATGGTGTTGATGCTGTTGTTTATAAAGGTAAAATTAATGTAGGTGATGCTGATAATGTAACAATTAAAGATTTTAAACTTACTAATAGTGGTTCATCATTTAGTGGTATATTATTATCTAATGCTAATCCTGTTGCTACTTTTAAAGATATAATTGATACAGCTACTTTAAACATAGGATGACAAACATTTAAGTGAGATATTAACTCTAAAGATATAAAATTTAGTTGAATTAATGCTGAACTTAAAGCTGGTTTAGATAATGTTGAAGTTTTAGCTACTGTTGTTTTAAAAAATAATGATAAAATTAAAAACAATGATACATTATCTATGATATTAGATACTGCTAACTTAGAGTTGAAAGATTCCGCTGGTGATTCTTTAGTTTCAGCTAATGTTACTACAACTCAAGCTAATAATACACAAGTGTTTACTAATTTACTTGATAAAGGAACACTTACTATAAAAATTAAAAGTGATGTTAATAATGATGATAACCTAGAAAATACTGTTCTTGCATGAACTTCTTCTGTTACTTTAGCTGAACTTGATATAGAGGCTGAATATGAAGATATAAAAGTTAAAGAATTAGCTATTACTCTATCATGAACTAAGAATTTCTCTAACACTTTAACTAATGTTAAATTGGTTAATGTTGCAAATAATTCAGTTATTGCTGATGGAGCTGTTATTAGTTATTCTAGCCCTAATACTATTGTAACATTTAAGAACGATTTTGTTATTGCTGATGAAAGTAACTCTATGGATGTTGAATTGGTTGCTGATTTAAATAAAATTACTGGTAAATGAGGTGAAACCTCAGCTGAAGCTGGTGATTTAAAAGTTACTTCTGTTACTGTTGCAAATGCTTCTGATATTAAATGAGTACAATCAAATGATGATATAACATGAGGAGACTTAAGTTTAAGTGCTGATTCAAATCTTGAAATGATTTCTATAGTTCCTACTATATTAAGATTTTCATTAGTACAATCTCTAAGTAATGGTTCTGCCAAATTTAAAATTAGAGCTGATTCAGGTGATAATACTATTGGTAATTGAGATGATAAACCAGAAGTTACTTTAACTAAATTAACTTTTGCTGAGTTGAGTGGTACAGCTGATTCTTATAAGATTTATAAAGAATGAGAAGCTTCTGTTCAAATATCTCCAACTAGTACTGGTTCTAGTATAGTGTTTAGTTCTTTTGGTACGATGGATGTGAAATTTGATAATGAGCAAACTTATGTATTAGTTCCAACAGGTACTAAAGATAAGACTTATTCTCCAGTCCTAAGTGGTGATGTTGCTGAGTATAGTGTTAACACTAGTCCTGCGACTAACTCATCTACTAAACTAGACTCTGAAATCTCTCTAGGATCTAAAACTTACTAGTGAATATTTTTTACTAACTATTCATTTTAGTTAATCAAAAAAACCCTTTCTCTTCCAAGAGAAGGGTTTTTTGTTTTTTAAATTATTTTATGTTATAATAAAAGTATAGTTATAATATAAAAATATTTTTATGGATTTTAATACTTTGAAGCAAAAAGCTATTAAATTTAAAAATGACACTATAGAATCTTGAGCTAAAAAATTATCTCAATCTAGTATAGTGATAAAAACCCTGGAAGATTTAGATAAACATATATCTAAATCAAAAAATACTATTTTTAAAGATGAAAAAACTTGAGAAACAAAAACATTTACAAAATACTCTATAGTGATTTTTGCAGAAAAAGATTCTAATTTTTATAAAGACGCTTTAATTCAACTACCAATACTTATAACAAAAACATGGAGTTCATGAATAGCTTTGAAAATTTCAAATATTGCCCTAAAAGAATTAAAAAAATATAAAATATCTATAAACCCTAGCTTGGTATTATTTAGCAATGAAAAACTACTAAAAATAGTTGATTGAGAACAAAACATAAAAACTATTGTAAAAACACTAGATTTGGATATTATTAAAGCAATAGAAAATATAAAATAAAACTTATGCTAACTCTAACATCTTTAGACATACTCTATATAACCCTAAGTATATTTACTGCTATTGTTGGAACACTTTTATCTATTGTTCTTTTTAGAACCATAAAAATTATGTGACCAATACTAGAAATTTTATCATACTATAAAAAGATTAAATCTTACTTATCAGCTTATTCTGAAATACCATCTATTGTAAAAGATAAAGTATTTGAAATAATATGAAATGTATCTAAAGATAAAGATAGTTCTATAACTCCAAAAAAAGATTAGTTTTAACTAATCTTTTTTTGGTTTTTCTATAGCTTCATTTCAAAAATCAAGCTCTCATCAATCTATAACTCACTCTATAGCTAAAATTTCTTTTTCTAAGTCACTATTTTCTCTCCACTCAATTTTAAGTTTTGTTTGAAATTCTTTCCATTTTTTATCAGCCTGCTCCTGGGTAATTTTTTCATTTAAAACATCCTTTTTTAAACTCTCTTTTAATTTATTTGTTTTTTCTTCCATATTTTTTCTTTTTTGAGCTATTTCTTTTTTTGCCTTAGAACCTCATTTTTTAGCATCATCTATCAAATCATTTTTATAGATTTCTTTTAGTTTTGTATACTTTATATCTAGTGATTTTTCAGCCCTTATTTCAGCAATTAGTTCAGAGTTGTTTTCTCTAAAAATCTCACTATTTTTATCTATTATTTTATTTAATGTAATTTCTATGGATGTATTTAAAGCATCTTTTTTATTTTGTATATCTGAATTATCTTTTTGCGTGTTGTTAGCCTCAGGTATTTCAATATAGTTTTGAGCTAACATTGTTTCTAGACCTCAGGCCTGTAAATTTATATCAATATCTATACCCTCACTATTTGCAGATTTATAAAACTGAGAATTCTCAAAATTCTCTTCATTTACATCTTTTTTTCCTTCAATATTATTTTTTATATCTTTTTTTACTTCATCATTTTCTACAATATCATAAACAAACTTGAAAATAACATCTTTTGTATCCTGTTTTTGAGTTTTAGCTAAAATATCAACTAGTTCTTTAACTTGTTTTTCATTTATATATCATTTTTTGCTTAGTAATTCTACTATAGAAAACTCAGCAATACTTTTTATATTTTCAGGTATTTTAGATTCCTCATTTCATTGCTCTAAACCATCAAAAATATCTTCAGGATTATCATTAGTTTCATTTTGCTCTTGATAAATAGCATCACTTATTCTTTGTTTATCAGGTAATTCTCAATACATTCAAGCTCAATCCGCTTCTAAATTATCACCTATACTATTAAAACCACTATGATTTTCTAAAGAATCATTTGGTTTTTCACTGACCTTAGGTCATCATGTAAAAATATTTGACATAAAAAACTTTTAAAAAATAACTATATATATTTTAACATACATATAGTTATTTTTGCAAATATATAATAATATTTTTAGAAAACTATCTAACCCATACTTCCTGAGAATTTATTCACGAAACATAATTATTAACATTATTAATTCACTTTAAAGCTCTCCGACTAGGTGCCCTTAAATTTAACCAGTTAGGGGACCATACAGTTCAATCACACCGAAAACCTCATCCTCATATCATTATTAGAGATGTTTTTGAATCTATCCGGTGTTGTATTCTTCAATCACTATACCAGGAAGTATTCCGGGCTGAAGTTTTATGTCAATTATTTATGCAAGGATCTCTAGAAAATCAATCAATAAGCTTGTCTCATCATTCTATTCATATATCTGTTCACAAATCATCTACAAGTATATCATTGTATTCTTCTACTCAAGTATTTCCACTCCGGGAACAATCTCACCAACTTCAAGATGTCATATGTTTTATTAAATCAGAAATTGAAGAATACTCTCAACATAATCATCATTCTTGAGCTTGCTTTAAATTAAATTTTTTATATTGATATCAGTATTTTTTTCATTCCATATTTACATCAATCCATGATCAATTTAGATTTTTTCTGATTTTTCAATATCTTGTATATGTAACCATAGCCTCATTTCAATATATACCTTTAGTTTTTCTTATATCATTTCATTCTGTTAATCACTCTATTCTAGACCATTTTTTAATTCTAGTCCATCCTCATCAATCCGTATCCATATCGCAATAAACATCTACCTTGTTATATCTATTGGGTGATATAGTATAAATACCACTACCATTATCATCTTCTGTACCTTGTATTTCCTTACAGGTTTTAGCATAATCTAGTTTTAATCTTCATCATAACTCCTCACTTATATACATTTCTCACCATTTATGAACTTCATTAGTTTCATTTACATCTATTTCAATAAGATTTCTATATTCATCTTTAGAATATAAATATGTTCAGGTAATAGCATCTTTTATACTAACTATTAATTTTTTTAATTGTGTAGGTGTTTTCGGAAGTGTAGATCAACTATAAATTAATTTTGGAGTAAAATCAAAACTTCAAATAGGACTCAAAGAACCAGAATATATTTCAGGTATATTCGGCTCATTATTATACACAAACTTATTTGATAAACTTAGTATATTTGTATCTGATAAATCAGAAACAACAATTGATGGTATAGCAAAAACATATACTTTTCATCATGTAGAAGTATGTGCTATTTGTCAGTTAAAGTCTCATTTTACCTGTACTAAAACTTCTCTTTGAGAAGGTTGATTTGCGTATAGCTTATTTTTAATAATGTTGTTTGCTAATTCTCACTCTATTATATATGCTAGATTATAAGACCTATTTGTGGATTGTAGAGAGTATGTATATTCATTATCATAAAGAGGATCAATAGGAATCTCATTTATGTTTCATCTAGCTCAAATATTTCTTCTTGTAGCTTCTCAAAAAGTTCATTGCCAAAAAACAGCTCATCATTTATAATTTATGGCTATAGGGTTTGAAGGTTTTGGGTATATTCAAGTATTTAATCTATAATTCTCTACAACTCTTGATATACTTTTTGTATCAGTAGTTCTTACTGAATCTCTGGCTCACATTGTAAAATTTCAAAAAGATATAAAAGCAATAGTTCAAAGTATTGCCAATATAGTTATTGTTACTATTAGTTCAACTAAAGTAAATCATTTTTTATTTGTATTCATTTACCGTATTTTAACTTTAATCTTCAAATCACTTTGGGGTATTGTTGTATTTTTTTGCTATTTTTTCATATATATTTCATATTTCAAAAAGTTTTTGTTCTTCAAATTGTGCTGTTATCATATGCAGTCAAACTGGTAAATCTTCTTTTTTTTCATCTTGTGATAAAGCAAATCAAGCTGGAATAGATATTGCTGGTAATCATGCTAGAGATGCAGGTATAGTATATGAATCAGATAAGTACATTTTTAGGGGGTCATTTTGTTTTTCTCATATTTTCCAAGCTACACTTGGTGATACAGGTCATACTATAACATCACATTTTTCAAACGCATCTTTAAAGTCCTTTATTATTAAACTTCTTACTTTTGCAGCTTTTTTGTAATATGCATCATAGTATCCTGCAGATAAAACATATGATCCCAAAACTATCCTTCTTTTTACCTCGTCTCCTAGTCCTTCAAATCTATTATTTAAAAACAACTCATCTATACTGGAGTAAGATTTTTTAGAACTTAGTCAATATCTAATTCAATCAAGTCTAGATAGGTTTGTTGATACTTCAGCAGGCATTAATATATAATAAGTGGCAATAGCATATTTTGTCATTGGTAAATCTATTTCTACTATTTGCGCTCACGCATTTTCCATGTCTTTTATTGCTTTTTGTATTACTTCTTTTACTCAAATGTCTAATCATTGTTCAAAATATTGTTTAGCTACTCATACTTTTATCCCTTTTAAATCTTTTGTTTCCCATATTTTTTTGTTTATTATATCTTTTCAAGCAATACTTGTGTTTTCAAGCTTGTCTTCACCATTTGTTATTTCATATAAAAAAGCAGCATCTTTTACTGTCTTTGTAAATGTTCAAGGACAATCAAGACTTGATGCCATAGCACTAACTCAATATCTAGAATTCCTACCATAACTAGGTTTAAATCATACTACTCAACAAAGACTAGCGGGTTGTCTTATACTTCAGCCAGTATCAGTTCATAGTGCTGCTGGAACAAGTCATGCTGCTACTGCTGCTGCTGAACCTGAGCTTGATCATCATGGTATTCTATTTTCTCACCAAGGATTTATAGTGTTTTTGAATGCTGAATTTTCTCCACTAGATCACATAGCAAACTCATCCATATTTGTTTTTCAAATGGAACTCATACCAGTGTCTAATAATCTTTGTATCACTGTTGAGTTATAAGGGGGTTTAAAATTTTCAAGCATTTTTGATGCTCAAGTAGTAATAATATCTTTCTCACAAAAAATATCTTTCATAGCAATAGGGACTCAAGCTAGTTTAGAATCATTTTCTAAATTTGATAAACCTTGCTTGTTAATAAAATTGAAAGCATTTATATTATTGTTATATTTTTCTATTCTCTTTAAAAAATAATTAAATACGCTTTTTTTATCAGTTTTTCAAGATTTTATTTTGTCTATTAATTCTATTAAAGATAATTCTTTAAAATTCATTTACTTAATTTATTAATAAATAAAATATAGCTAAAGGTTTATTTTATATAAGCTTTAGTTTATATTATTGTTATTGATTTATAGTATATTTGTATTTTAAAAAAACAAAATTTTTTTTAAAGAAAAAACCTCTTAATTTCTAAGAGGTTTTTTCTCTATTTATTTAGTTTTTTTACTTCTTTAAGTCTAGCTGCTTTTCATGTAAGATCTCTTATAAATTTAATAGATTTTCTTCTAACTTTAAACTGTCTTACAACATCTATTTGCTTTATATTTGGAGAATGAATTGTGAAAATTTTTTCAACTCCAAATGCTCATATTTTTCTTCTAACAGTGATAGTTTTTTCTAGCTGTGATTTTCCAGCTGTTTTTATAACCAGCCCTTTATATTTTTGTATCCTCTCTTTATTTCATTCTTTTATTATTTGGTGAACTTCTACTTCCATTCAAGTTTTAATTTCTGGTCTTTGTTCTTGTAAATACTCTTTTTGTATAGTTTGTATTAGATTAGAATTAGTCATACTTTATTTTGTAATCTTTTAAAATAGTTTTAAATTTATTTTTGAAACTTGCCATATCATATAAAAAAAAACTGGAAAATCAAGTTTATTTTCCGGTTTTTATATTTTTATTTAATTTCTTTTATTTCTACTTCGAATATAAGTTTTTTTCAAGCTAAAGCGTTATTAACATCTATAACTACACTTTTCTCATTTTCTTCTATGATTTCAAAAGTTCATGCATTTGTTGGTAGTTTTTCACCTTTTTCTAGCTTAAATCAAGCTGCAATAAAACTTTCTAAATCTTTTTTTTCTATAGTTTGTTTTTTTGACTCATCATACTCTCCATAAGCGTCTTTTGCTTCAATTTCAATTATTTTTTTCTCTCAAAGCTTCATTCCTATAACTCATGCATCAAAACCTGGTATCATTTGTCCTGCTCATGCTTGAAACTCTAAAGCCTTACCTCAATGTTTTTCGGTAGAATCAAATATTGTGCCATCTTCTAATTTTCCAGTATAGTTTACTGCTATATTACTTCACTTTTCCACTGTTTTTGTCATACAACTTGTTAATGTTAATAAAATAAAAATAACTATTAATAATTTCTTCATTTCAGTTTAATTTTAGAATTTAAATTTTTTCCTTTAAATAAAGATAACATATATTCTATAAAATTTTTATTATTTGCAAAATTTTTTGTAGAGCTTCTAAGTCTATTTAAGTTTATTACTTTGAATTTTACCTGTTTATCCTTATTTAAAAAGTTTTTTAATTCTTCTAGGCTTATATCTTTATTAAAATCAATTTGATAATTAATTCATACTCTTTTAATTTCCTCTATTAAGTATTTACTCGCTAATATTTTTAACTCTAATAAATTGAATAGAGATTCTAGCGCATCATCTATTTTGTTATTATGATTTACTAAATCTTTCTTGACTTGCTCTAGTTCCTCTAAATCTTTTATAAGCTCAATTTCTCTATAAAAATTTATTTTGTCTAATTCTCAACTGAAAAAATTGTCTGATATGAATATATCTAGGTCTAAATCAATTTTAGTTTCAATTTTTTTATGTTTTTCTAAAACAGTATTTTTAGATTTTTGTAGTTGCTCTATTTTTTCTTCTATTAGTTTCAAATATAGATTTATTCAAATAGAACTTTCTTGTCCACTTTGTCTAAAACCTAGTAAATCTCATCCTCATCTTATTTCTAGGTCTTTCATTGCTAGTTCAAATCATGCTCATAAGTAGCTATATTTTGCAATTGTCTTTAGCCTTTTTCAAGTTTCAGGTTTTATATTTTGTGATTTATATAAAAGATAACAATATCACTTTTTATTACTTCTTCATACTCTTCATCTTAATTGGTGTATTTGGCTTAATCAAAAACTTTCAGCATTGTTTATTATTATTGTGTTGACATTTGAAAAGTCTATTCAATTCTCTATAACTGTTGTTGAAAGAAGTATGTCAAATTTTTTATTTTTGAAATCTATTATTCTTTTTTCCATCTCAATTCATGCTAGTTTTCAATGTGCTACTACTATCTTTTTTTCTTTAAATATATTTTGAAGTATAGTTTTTATATTTTCTATATTTGATATTCTATTGTGGACAAAAAATATTTGTCCATTTCTCTCAAATTCTTTTTCTCAAGCTGTTTTTATTATGTTTTCAGAAAACCTATTTATAATTGTGTCTATGTTTTGTCTACCATGAGGGGGATTTTTAAGTATTGATATTTGTCTAAGGTTTGAAAGTGCCATATTTAAGCTTCTAGGAATAGGAGTAGCACTCATGGCTAGGGAATCAATGTTGTTTTTAAGTTTTTTGATTTTTTCTTTGTCTTTTACTCAAAACCTATGTTCTTCATCTGTTACTATTAAACCTAAATTTTTATATCTAATTTTATCTGATAATATTTTATGAGTTCAAATTATTAGATCTATCTCTCATAAGCTAAGTTTATTTATGATTTTTTCTGATTCTTGAATACTTTCAAGCCTTGTTAGTATAGCAATTTTGACTCCAAATTTCCCAAATCTTTGTTTTGATTTTTCAAAATGTTCATATGCTAGAATAACTAAAGGAACAATCAAAATAGATTGTTTTTTATTTAAAAAACTTCTATAAATTGCATTGAAAGCTACTTCAGTTTTTCAAAATCAAACATCTCAAACAATAAGTCTATCCATGGGTATAGATTTATTCATATCTTCTAGTATTTCATTTATTGTGTCTGATTGATCATTTGTATAAATATGAGGAAAACTATTTCTAAAATGATTTTCTTTTTCTTTGTCTCAAATAAAATTAAATCATTTTTTTATTTTTCTATTTGCATAAATTTCTATTAATTCTCAAGCTATTTGTTGCGCTTGTTTGTTTGCTTTTTTTATTTTATTTTCCCATGAGTTTCATCCAAGACTTGTAAGAGAAGGGTTTTCTACTCATAAATATTTATTTACCCTTGACACTTCTGATATAGGTACAAATAACTTATCTTCTCACTTGTATTGTATTTCTATGTATTCTTTTACAATCTCGTTTGTGTTTTTTTTATCATAATTTGAGCTTATATTTTTTTTCACTATTTGCTTGAAAATTCATATTCAATGTTCTATATGTACCACATAATCTCAAGGCTTTATTTTTAACATCAAATCTAAATCTATGCTTATATTTCTTTTTAGTCTTTTTTTTGTAAATATATTTTTTATTATATCATCACAAATAAACATTTCTTTTTGTGTTTCAAAACTTTTAAGACAAGCTAAATTTACTTCTACAATTTCAGTATTTTTTATTTGGTTGTAATCTATAAAATTTTTTATAATTTTTGGATTTTTAGTATAGAAAAAAGCAAGTTTTGTTTTTAGTTTATTTTTTAATTCTATTATATCTTTTATTTCTATTGTGCTTATGCCTAAATCTACTATTTTTAATTTGTTGTTTTGAACATAATCAAAACAACAAAAATTTTTTAATTTTTCAGTTAAATAATCATAAAAATTTGAAAAATTTAGATTATCCAAAAGTATAAAAATATCTTCATCTACTAACTCTAAAAAATTATTTATCTCATCTTTATTTGAATTTTCGCTTGTTTCTATGATTTCATTTTTTCATATATTTATTTGTTCTACCTCATCCCCATTTACTCTAATTTCTTCTACCTCATCTCACCAAAAACTTATTTCATATTTTACTTTTTCATCATTTGTAATTATTCTAATTATGTCTCAAAACCTCTTAAAAGAACTTTTTATATCAAAATCACTAAATTTATAGTTAAAATCTATCAGTTTTTTAGTTAATTCTAAAAAATTATATTTTTTTTGTATTTCTATATTTATATTAAGATAATTGAGCTGTTTTTTATCTAACTTTATATTTTCAATTTGTTCTAGGCTAGCAATAAAAAATCATTTTTTATTGATTATCAAATCTCCTAAAGTTTCTATGTTGTCTAAAACCCTAAAATTTGTGTTTAAAAAATCAAATATTTTTTCATACTGTTCCAAATCCTTTTGTGTTTCTACAATTAACAATTGGCATTTATTTTTTATGTTTTTTTTGAGAAATAGAGATTTACTAAAAAAATTTCATGAAGAAATGTATGATATTTTTTTGCATGTTAGGATTTCATTTTTATTTTCTTGCATTTTTATTTTTACAAATAATCTTGTGAGATTATAATGATAAAAATAAAAAATAAAGCTTCTATTGGAGTTTTTTGTATTATAATGACTTATAAATTATGAATTTGTTTTTAAATGCCGTTTGCGAGTCTTGATTTATGGCTTTTTTTGATGAAAAAAGAAAAATAATAAAAAAAGAACAATTAAAAACATTTGGTATGGAAAGTGAAAAACTTTTATGAATTTTAGATTTATTTTTAAAACAAAACAGTGTTTCTTATAATGATCTAGAAAATATACTGGTAGTAGCTGGTCCATGAAGTTTTACTTGAATAAGAACTATAACTTTACTTGTAAATACTATATCATTTACCACAAAAACCAATTTAACATCTATTAATTTTTTTGATTTGTACAATAATTATCCTATAATAAAGTCAAGTTCTAAGAGAGACAGTTTTTTAAAAAAAAGTAAAAATTCACAAATTGAAGTTATAAAAAATGAAGAACTATTAGATTATTTAAAAAAAAATAACATAAAAAAAGTATTTTGAGAAAATAAAAATCTAGTTTTAGATAATATTCAAATATTTGAAAATATAGATTATTCTGCTATAATTAAAAATACAAAATTAAAAAAAGAAAAATTAATAAATCCTATTTATATAAAAAAACCAAATATTTCTTAACTAAAAAATATGTTACAATTAGAAAGTTTGAGAGAGTGAGAAAAAGTAAAAATGGTAATAAGAAGACACTGGTTAGTTTTTGTTATTCTTTGAGTACATGCTTTAGCAGGTTTAGTTATAAATTTTGTTTTGCATATTATTTTTTGATTTGATCTTTGGGTTAATGTTTTTAGCCTTATATATTTGAATTGATTTATTGTTTTTATGTATATAAAATGGATAAACCATGAGCTTGATATGTATGTTGTAACTAATGCTAGAATTATTTGAATAGAACAAGTTTGATTTTTAAACAGGGAAGTATCTCAATGCGCTTTAAATGATGTACAAGAAGCTAATACCAAAACAAAATGATTTTTTTCAAATATGTTTGATTATGGAGATTTAACTATACAAACTGCTTGAAATGCTAGTAATTTTAGGATGGAATTTGTTCCAGACCCACTTTGAACCTCTAGAAAACTTTTAAATACTGTTGAGGATTATAAGTGAGATTTGGATAAAACAAAAAGCAAAATATAGTTGTATTTTTCAAAAAATATTAAGTAAACTTAAAAATTCTAATTTTAAAATTATATTAATGAACCTCCAAATACAAAAACTAGCTAAAGCGTTTACCTTAGTAGAATTAATAGTAGTAGTAACGATACTATCTATACTATCTACAATATGATTTGTGAGCTATAGTTCGTATTTATCGTGAGTAAGAGACACAAATAGAATAAGTCAGCTAAAAGCGATATGAGACTCACTACATTTGTATGAGACAAAGAAATCACTACCCCTACCAGATGAGAAGAGACTAGAGATAAAAGACTGAG
>CAWUJK010000010.1:0-34915 GCA_963922865.1 uncultured bacterium
CCACCATTTGATACATTACAGATTCTGAAGATTTTAAAAACAGGGTTTTCATCTATGATAAGCCCTTTTTTGTTGTCTACTTTGAGTTCGAGCATTATTATATTTATAATATTAACTTTTTTCTTATAATCTGCTGTTTTCCATACTGAGTCTAGGTTAATCAAAAGTTCGAGCATTTTATCATTTAAGTCTAAGTCAGCACTTTTAACTCTATTTAAATTTATTAATTTATTATGTAAATCTTCTATATCATTTATTAATTCATTTTTATCTTCCAAAAAATCCTCACTATTAATTTGTCATCTTCTTCTCATTTTTCTTAAAGCTTTTATCTCATTTTGTAGTTTTGTTATTTTTCAATTAACTATATTTATTTCTCTTGTATTGTTTTTTAGCTTTCAAGATATGTCTTTTTCAACTTCTTCTCTTATATCTTCTTTTAATTCTTCTGGTACACAATAATTTTGAATATTCTTATCAAAATATTCAACTATTATTTTTTCGCTTAAAGATATGTTCCCAACTCATCTATTAGATCTATAAAAAACATATTTTTTCTTAGCTAAGTAACAACTTAATAAATTTCAAGTTCCTAAATGCTTAACTTTTCAATTCAGAGGAGATATAGGATCTCTTCATAATACAACAGCTCATCTACCCATACTATTCACTCTATCAAAAAGTTCTTTAGATATTATAGACTCATGCTCTCATTTAAATAATTCTCACTTATATAAGACCATTCAATAATAGAATGGATTTTTAAGTATTCTTTCTATTACTGTATGGTTTACTCTTAATCATTTTCTAGTCCTAAATCATTCAGTATATAACTGATCTTCTATTAGTCTTACAGAGTGTCAATCATCTCTCATTTCAAAGATTCTTTTGATATACATAGAATCATCATTAGGTTTTAATTTTTTATCATTTTTATCATTTATAAAACCTAAAGGAGTTGGTCACATAACTCATTTTCATTCTTTCATTCTTTTATCTATTGCTTCTTTTACTCTAAAAGAGTGGTCTATAGAATATTGGTTAGCCATAGCCATAAATAAAGACAAAGTTAGTATTTGTCTTCAATCAAATTGTCATTGAGATGATATGATTTTTTTTATTTTTCATTGTTGAGTAAGCCATTTTATGTTTCACTCATCTAATGGATTTCTACAAATCCTATCTATTTGATAACAAATTAAAGTATCAGCATTTCACTTATCAAAATGTTCTACAAGTTTTTCAAATCATGTTCTTCATTCAATTTTAAATGCAGACTTAGCTTCAATAATAGTTTCTACTACATTTATATTGTTTTCTTCACAATAAGAAACAGTCCAGTTTAATTGAATATCTAAACTTTGTTGTTGATTAGTATTATCATCAGTTGATTTTCTAGCATAAATTATTGCTCTCATAATTTAAATTATCCAATATTGTAAATGTATTAAAGTTATATTTAAAATATATAATGCATCTTTTTCAGTAGTCTCAGAACATCTACAAAAAATAATAATACAAGTAAAAACATCCACATAATCCAAAAAAAATAATCATCTATATTAAATTTATATCATTTAGGGTATCAAAGTATTTCTTTAATTATTGTCATCTGCTAAATCAATTACATAATAAATGATTTAACCTCATCTCTACAACCTTTATAGGGACTCAAAATATTTGTGCTAAAGTTGTTATATCTTCATATTCTTCATACTTTTCTAAAACAGCTTTTTTAGGAAGCAATATATCAGTTGCAAATTTATCTGCTCTTTTTTCAGAGAAACTAGTTGAATGATATATTCATACAGAAAAACTTCTTTCATTTAAAAGAAAATGACAAAATTCATGAGCAACAACAAATCTTTTTTGTTCTTTCCTCATATTCTTTTGTATTCAAATATAATTTTCAAATAACATTCAATCAACATCTTCAAAGTTCCATTCAATTATCTTTAATCAATATTCTTTAACTATGTTATATATATCTATAAATTCTTGATCATTATATTTGCTTAAAATCTCCTTTAATATTTTCATAATTTTGTATTTATTTATTTTTAACAAACTCTATAAATTCTCTAATTCTTTGAATGCTACTTTCACTTAATTCTTTTCAGTATTCTTTTCTTAGTGCAACATCAAAGTCAATATCTTCTAATAAATTATGATTTTGATTATCTCATCAGTTATTAATTTTATTTATTGTTTTTCTAACAAAGCTCTCAAAGTCAGATTTTGAGACTCATAGATTTATTGCAATCTTTTCAAAATTTTCAAAGTTTCACTTACTTCTTCAGTTAAAAGTATTTAAAATATAAGTATGTGATAATCATACTTTATCTTCTAACTCTTTATAAGTTATTCATTTTTCTTCTCTTAAAGTATTTAAGTATTCTCAAATACTTTTAGATATTAACATATTGTCTATAAATTCTTTTTTAATCATTTTTATTATTATTGGATGGTTATTATATGTTGTAGCTAATATACTTACAAAAATTACATTTGTCAATAAAAAACTCAAAAAAAACTCAAAAAAGATTTGCATTTGTAATAAAAGTGATTACAATAGTTTCAGAGGTTAAGAAAAAAATTATCCTAAAAGTTCTTTAACATCATATGTATAAAATAAGAATCTTACCTATTTTAATAGGTTATAGCAGACTTTGAGAGCTGGAGTATTATTTTTGCATATATTTTTTTAGCTTCAAATGTAAGTAAAGTAATTACAATTAATATATTTGGAAGAAAATGGAAAATTGAAATGAAAAAATTATAAATTGAAAGAAATATATCTATATAAATTGAGCATATATTGAAAATGAACCTATAAAAGAGAATTTCAAAGAAATCTTAAGAAGAGATATAAAATCAATCTATAAATTAATGTTAATCGTTTGAACAGATTAATAAAAATAAACTTTTTAAAATTATGAAAAAAACAGACAAAATTAATAGCATTCTAGACTTAGTTGATAATTCAAATTTAACTTATGAAGAGTTCTGAAGAATAATTTCGGAACTAGAATGTATGCAAGAAGATGCAGATTCTATTGAAGATATAGAAACTGCAAAGTGATTTGAGGAACAAAAAAACTGTTGAATATAGCTTGCAGGCAATCAACAGTTTCGCTTAAAGACTTGTATAAACAAGACTTTCTTTAATTATAAGGAAAGTCTTTAAAATACAAAATAATTATTAACTAATTATTATGTGAAGAAAAATAATCATAAATATTTGAGATAAATATTGAAAATTAACAATTTTAAAAGAAATTGAAGTTTTTATTTGAAATGATAATAAAAAAATTAGACAATTCTTATGTTCTTGTGAATGTTGAAATACTAAAAAAGTTAAAATGAATATTCTGAGAAAATGAGATGTAAAATCATGTTGATGTTTATATAAATGAAAAAAAGTTAAAAATACTAAATGGACAAGATTTTATAAGATATGGTATTGATTAAAACATAGATGCAATAACAAAAAAAATTCTAGGTATTGATGAAGATGAATCTGATATGAGAGTAGGTGGGAAAAATTTCAATATTTTAAGGAAGATATGTATAAATCATATTTAGATCATGTAGAAAAATTTTGAGAAAAAGAAACTACAATTGATAGAATAAATGTAGATTGAGATTATTGTAAAAATAATTGTAAATGGGCTACTTTAAAAGAACAGCAAAGAAATACAACTAAAAATATTATTTATAATTGAAAATGTGTTTCAGAGTGGTGTGAAAAACTATGATTAGATAGAAATACTGTACAAATAAAGATTTCTAAATGATTTTCAATAGAAAAAGCATTAAATTTAGTTTAATGTTTTTTTATTTATTAATAACTTATATTAAAGATGTGAAATACAAATTTAACAACTCAAAAGAAGATAGATGATTTTAAAGTTCAAATAGTTACAAACTATAAAAAAGAGCTTTTAAATTATTTTATGAAAAATGAAGTGCAAATGATGAAATTCATGAGTTGAATTATTTATTCAATTCAAAAAATTCCATCACTATTAAATGATACTGATAGTTTGACTTCAGCAATTATGGAGTTAGCTCAGCTTTGAATTGCTCCAGGTATTATGCAAGAAGCATATATATTACCATATAAAGGAAAAGCAACAGCAATAATTGGTTATCAAGGTTTTGTAAGATTATTATATGAAGCTTGAATTAAATCAGTTTATACTGAAATTGTAAGAGATAAAGACACTTTTAAAAATATTTTATGAATTAATCCAAAAATTATTCATGAAGTAGATCCTGAATTATCACAAAAAGACAGATGAAATGCTATTTGATGTTATGTTGTAGTAAAAGTAAATAATGAAACAATTTATAAATATATGAATAAAGAAGATATTTATAAATTTAGAGAATACTCACAATCATATAATTGAAAATGAAAAGAATATTCACCTTGGCTGGAAAAAAATGATCCTGAATTAAATATGTGGAAAAAAACAGTATTTAAACAAATGATTAAATACTTACCAAAAAATGAAAAGATAGCTAAAGCAAATGAAATTGATAATTTAGAAAGTCCAGCTAATTGAACTAAAGAAGTTATGACTTGATGAGAAACAGCACAAGAAAAAGCACAAAAAGCTATTGATAATTTAAATTCTAATCAAAATCAAGAAAATGGAAAATAATACAGAATATTATATAAAAAATCTAAGCTATTCTCAATTAAGAACTTTTACTACTAATCCTTGAGAATGGCAGAACAGCAAAATTATGTGAATATATGATAATACAGTTTGAGTATCTGCTGCAATTTGAATTATTTTACATAAATTTGTAGAATTATACTTAACTCAGTGAGATATTGATGGAGCAATTAAAACAGCTTATAGTTGTTTATATGATGGAGATGACTTAAAAACATATTTAATTGATTCAGATAATCCTGAAATATATGATAATGACAAACTTTCTTTTGAAAAAATAAAAAAACATTGGAAAACAAAAATTATAGATTTCAAAAAAACTTGAAGTAATGAAAAAATCCTAAAAGGTGTAGAAGCATGAATAAATGCTTTTTTAAGTGAACAAATTGATTATGGAGAATTGTTAGCAAGTGAAAAGAGTATGGAACATATTGCAACTGATATTTTATGATGAGATATGAAAGTTGAAAGTCCTATACCTTTTACAGCTGTAGCTGATGAAGTTTGTAGAACTACAAATGAAAGGCACATTATGGTTGATGGAGAATTACAAAGTATATCAGCTTGAGTTTTATTTGTAGAAGATACAAAATTTAAATCAAAACATTCTGAAATGAATATTGAAGATCCAACTTATATATTTCAAGCTTTCTTTAATTATTATTGTTTAAAAGCTGAATATTGAGAGGCACCTAAGTTTATGATTTTTAGGGAAATTAAAACAGCTAAAAATAAAGATGGAAGTTCACAACATCAAACAATAACAATTCCATTTTTTGGAAATACCTTTGAAGAGTATAAAGTTTATTTTTGGAGATATATTTTAGAATCTTTTGAAAGAATAAAAATTATTCAAGAAAGAGATTTTATATTCAATATATTTGATATATGGAACTGAGAGAATGAATGGAATAAACAAAAAGCATTTTATTTAGGAGTTCCAGTTGGACAACTAAAAAGTAAAATTGCAATGACTCAAAAAAATAAAATAGGTTCTAAAGTTCAAATAATGTGAGATAGAGATCCTATGAAAAATTTAAAGAAAATAGATTGAAAAAATATTGCTCCTGAAGATTTAAATTCCATTGAAAATAAAATTAAAATAGCTTTTCAAAATTTTGGAGTATTAGCTACTTTTGAAAAGAAAAATGAATGATATAGTTTTGATCAGTATTTATTTAAAACTGCTAGATGAGTGACTATGTGAAAAGTTAAAAGTCATCTGCCTGAAATAATACAAGCACTTGAATTAGAGTGAATAAGAATTGAAGCTCCAGTTTTAGGAACTAAATTTATAGGTGTTGAAATACCTAAAAAAGAAAGACAATTTGCTAAATTAGAAACAATTAAAAAATCTGATAAACCTTTATTACCAATTTGAATTGATGTAAATTGAAATGAAGAAACTATTGATTTATCTGATAGTGGTTCTCCACATATTATAGTTGCTTGAAAGACTTGAAGTTGAAAATCAGAATTTTTAAAATCTTCTATTCATAGTTTAAAAGATAAATGAGAAATACATTTATTTGATCCAAAAAGAGTTGGTTTAATAAAAATGAAAAAATACTCTGAAGCTTATTATACAGATATTGAAGAAATAGCTTTTCAATTAAAAAATCATCTAAACAAAATGTATTTGATTTATAATAAATTAGAAAGTTTAGGTTATGAAAATATATATGAAGCTAATGAGAAAGAGAAAATATTTGATGATATTTTTATTTTTGTTGATGAGTTAGCAAGTTTAGTACATGATCCAATTAATTGAACTGATATTGTAGCAACAATATGACAATTAACTAATTTATGAAGAGCTGCAGGTATTCATTTAATAGTAGCTACTCAAAGACCAGATATAAAAGTTATACCAGGTAATATTAAAGCTAATATTTCTACTAGAATATGTTTTGCTTTAGCTTCTGAAGTTGATTCTAAAGTAGTGTTAGATGAAATATGAGCTGAAAAATTACTTTGAAAATGAGATATGTTATTCAAAAATGAATGAAATATTAAAAGGCTACAATCATATTATATTTAGTAAACAAAAATAAACATGAATATTATATTTTTTGATATTGAAACAATATCTACTTTCTCTAAAGAATGAAGAAATCCACCTAGAACAGTTAAATATGAAGATCCTAAAGAACAAAAAAAAGAAGATGAAAGAATATTTGAGGAAAATAAAAAATTTATACTTCTTCAAGACAAATATTGAGATAAATTAAACTTTATGCCTGAATATAATAGAGTATTATGTATTTCAATTTGATTTAAGAATACTGATTGATGAATTAGTTCTAGAACTTATAGATGAGATGAAAAAGAAATAATTAAGAAGTTTTTTGAAGCTATTAAATGAAGAAGTATTTGCTGATTTAATATAAAAGGATTTGATAATCCTTTTATATTAAAAAGAGCATTAAAGCATTGAATAGATATACCATGAGCTTTAAAAATGTTCTGAAAGAAACCCTGGGAAATGGACCATATTATAGATTTACAAGAAGTATATAAAAGTGGTGTATTTAGCTCTTTTTCTAATCTTGACTTAGTTTGTAATCATTTGTGAATTACAAGTCCTAAAGATGAATGAATTGATTGATCTCAAGTACAAGAATTTTATGATAAGTGAAAAGAGAAAGACATAATACTTTATTGTGAAAGAGATGTAAGGGCTACTATTGAGGTATATAATTATTTTAGACAATATAATTTAATATAGTTATGTGAGATAAATTAACAGAGAAAGTTTACCCAAGTTGAGATAAACAATATTTCAATGAAAAGTGAGAGTTAGTAAAAACTGACTTATGAGATGTTGAAATAGAATATAACCCTAAAAGAGTTACAAGAAAAATGTAACTCTTTTTATTTTAAAACTAATACAAAAATAAAATGACAAATATAAAAATTAAAAGAACCTCAAGAAGAGGTTATCAAGTTTGAAAAATGTTTTTTACAAAAACTTGAGCAGAAGAAATTGAAAAGGAGACAAATGAGATTTTTAACTCTCTAAGATAATATTTTTTATGAAAAAGAAAGAAAAAAGTCCAAGTAAAAGGTTAAGAGACACTTTATTTAGAGTTTGGGAGTGACTAAGTAATGATTTTAAAAATAAATTCAATAATTCATTTGATAGTTATTATAAGTCTTATATCAATAGTCTTATAAATGATCTAAAAGATGAAATATAATTTTTTTTAATATTTAGAAATAAAAAGTTATAGCACCCCTAATTTTAAAGTATTGTAAAGTATAACCTAAAAAATAATAAAGTCAAATTTATATTTTAATACTTTTTATATGAAAGAAACTTGATATATAGAAAAACCAACACAAGAAAAGCAAATTTTAAACCTCTTAGAAGAACATAAAGGGGAATGGGTGCCTGTGAATTGGTTTATGAGACTATGAATAGCACAATATAATGCTCGTATATGGTCATTAAGAAAGAAGTGATATCAAATAATGCAAAAGTTTGATATAAAGAATAAAAAGCACTCAAAATATATGTTAACATGAAAGCCAAATGAATAATAAAAAAAAGACATTCTTAATAGAAAAATTGTTAAAAGAAGTTAGATGATCTAAAAGTGAACTAGCTTCTACTATGTGAATTAGTCAAAGTGCTATCAATCATTTTTTTAGTACTTGAGCAAGAACACTAGGGTCACAAAAAAAATATACAGAAGCATTTAATAGGTGCTTTGAAACAAATTACTCTTATAAAGAGCTTTTTAGTTTAGTTGATTAATCTCAATTTATGAATGAATGATATATAAAACTATTCAGATCCTTATTAGAGTGGGAGTGGTATGATGATATAAATACTAAAGTTTTATTTATTCATTTATTGCTTAAAGCAAACTATAAGGACAAAAAATGGAGATGAATTGAAATAAAAAAATGAGAAAATTTAACATCTTACCCTCTACTTTCTAAAGAAACAGGTTTGTCAGAAATGCAAATTAGAACTTGTTTAAAGAAGTTAAAAACAACAGGCGAAATAACACATATAACAACAAACAATTATAGTATAATAAAGCTAAATAATTATGATAAATATAATTGAGATAACATACAAGTTAACACTCTAATAACAGACAAGCAACAGACAAATAACACTCAAGTAACACCTAAAGAAGAAAGAAAGAATATAAAGAAAGAAGAAAATATAAAATCTAAAGATTTAATATTTACTAAAGATTCTTTTTTTTATAAAACAGCAAAAGATTTTTTAGATTTTCATTTAGATATTCAAACACCATCTGTTATTTATCAATTAAATAATAAATGAGAGGAAAATATTTTACAACAATGGGCTGATGAAGTTAGAAAATTACATGATTTAGATAATTTTAATGAAAAGCAAATTGAATTTATTTTTAATTTTACGAAAAAAAATGATTTTTGGAGTAAGCAAATTTTAAGTATTTCAAAGTTTAGAAAAAAGAATGATGATTGAGTTCCATATTTTGTTGTAATGATAAATGAAGCTAAGAAAAGTGTACCAAACAAAAAAAGTAATTGAATAACCTTTTGATAATTATGAGTAATATTCAAAAACATAAACCTATGGTATGGGTTGAAGTAGCTTTTTGAACAGATAAAGAATTTTTATTTTATCAAGCTACTGTAGATGAGTTTCAACAGAAAAGAAGTAGTTTAAGTTATATAGTATTTCCTATGCATTGATGAAGAAATGTATTAACTCAAAAAATAAAGGACTTTTGACCTGTTGATAGTAAAACTACCATTACCAAAGAAATTAAACTATCTAGTTTAACTGAATGACAAAGACAAGATGTTAAAATTCTTATATCAAATATGAAAAAAAATATTTGAAGAGAACCAACTATGAATGAAATTGATAATATGATAAAAAAAGTTTTGTGAATAAAAAATCAAGAAACAAATGATAAAGAATTAAATAATTTTTGAAGATTTAAGACAAAGCTTGTTATAAATAATCAAAAAATATCAAGACTCATTACATGAAGCATTTTGTGATTTAAAAAGAACAACTAACTTTCAGATTATGGAAGAACAATTTAGTAAATCAGACTTAGATCATATATTGTGAGAGAATTTTACTAAATCTGATATAAAACATATAAAAGAGTCTCAAGACTCTTTTTTTGATACAAAAAACAAAAATAAATAATTTATATTTTTAAAAAAATAACATGAAAAATTTTATACAAAAACATTATAGAATAATTTGATGAATTATAATAGTTATCATATTTATTTTATTATTGGTAGCTGTGATACAGGTTTACTGATACCATAAGACAGAAATAGCTAAAAAAGATATGTTATTACAAGAAGCTAAAAAACCTAGTAAAATAGAGCAAATAGCTAGTAATATTGATATAACTAAAAATGAAGCTGAAAAACAAAAACAAATACAAGAAAAAGCTAAAAATAAATATGAACTAGCTATATGGAAATGAAGATGTCTTGAGTTAAATTTAGTTTTAGAAGCTAATAAAGAGAAACTTGAAGATTGTAATAATAACTTAGAAAGATTTGCTAGTTATAACTTAAAAAAATAGAAGCTCCGAAAACAGAGCATAAACTAAATAAAACCCCTCTAGTACCAAAGAAAAAAGAGCTAAAAAATAATAGCTCTTTTTCTATTGCAAAAATTTACCATAAGGGCTGGCCAGAAGATGATGAAAGGCAAAAATGGTTGCAATATGCTTTAGATATATGATGAAAAGATTTTGTATTAACTTTATTAGCTGAAAATTGAACTATGGGGATTGATAGGAAAAGTTTAGCAGTATGAAAAAACTGATATTCGGACTATTGATTATGTCAAATTAATGTTTGATATCATCCTGAAATCCTAAGTAATTGATGAAATTGAAAGAGATTTAAGAGTTGGTTTTATGATCCTTATAAACAACTTGATTATTGTAATAAGCTTTTTAAAAACTGAACTACTTTTTATGGTTATTTTGTAAGACATAGAGTAGAAAATAGATTAATTTTTAAGTAAAAAAATAATGGAAAATTTATTTGATAAGGTTTTAGAAAAAAAATTTTATAAAGTATCCTGAAGTTATATTAAAAAATTTTTTAATCTAACTGAATACAAATATAGAAAACTTTTAAAAGAATATAAGCAAAAATGATTTACAACTATTGCTTGATTTTGATGATTTGACGAATATTGAGATCCTTATGTTAGTAGGGTTACAATAGTTTCTAATTCATGAGAGAACTATTTGAAAGGAAAATGAATAATATAAATAATTAATTATGAAAAATAGTGTTTATACTTGTTTATGAGCTAGTTCTCATACACAAGAAGAAAGAGAGCAAAATGATTATTATGCTACAGACCCATCTGCTATTGTAGATTTGGTAAATAATATGAATTTTGATAAAGAAATTTGTATTTGGGAGCCTGCTTGTTGAGAGTGACATCTAAGCAAACAATTACAAAAATTATGATTCCGTGTTATATCTTCTGACCTCATTCATAGATGATTTTGAAAATGAGGAGTAGATTTTTTATGATGTACAAAAAATTTTAATTGAAACATTATAACAAATCCACCATATAAATTTGCAAAAGAATTTATAGAAAAATCACTATCATTAATTCCTGATGGGAATTTTGTAGCAATGTTTCTAAAACTAACATTTCTTGAATCAATTTCAAGAAGAGATTTTTTTGAAATGTACCCTCCTGCAAAGATTCTTGTTTTCTCAAAAAGAAAACAATGTGCCAAAAATGGAGATTTTGATAAATATAAATCTAATGCAGTATGTTACTGCTGGATGATTTGGAAAAAAGGTTTGCATACAAAACCTTTTATAGAATGGATTTAATATATAAAATAAACTATGAAAAACAACAAACAACTAATGGAGTGTATATCTACACTCAACACAATAGAAGACCTAAAAAAGGTCTATATGGAAAAAGTAGAAAAATTAAATCAAGAAGAGAAGAACTTCTTAATCACAAATTGATTTACTTTTTAAACATCATAATTTATGGCAAAAAATTTTTGACATACAAAAACATTATTTATTGATTCAAATTGAAAATATAAATGGAGCTATAAAAATGATTTTTGCATAAATTGTAAAACTTGTAAGTTTAAGCATAAATGAAGATGACTTTGTACTAGTTGTTTTGAGAAAGAAAGAAAAACTAAAAGTAATAAAAGAAAGTTTAATCTTAAAAAACAAAATACAAAGTTTTATGTTAAATCTAGAGTTTTACATTATTTAAATAAAAAAGAAGATTTAAGATTTAGAAAACGAAGAAGTAATTTTAATGAAAAAGAATATAAGAAAAAATATTATATAGATAATCTTGAAAGATTAAAATTACAATCAAAGACACATAGGAGGTTAAAAAAATGACTACCTTGTTTAAAAATAATAGTAAATTGAAAAGATAAATTTCTTCCATTTGAAAGTTTAGATAAACCATCACAGTATAATAATTTAAATTATTCTGAGGAATATGATGAGTGGAAAGAAAAAATAAGACAATTTGATTTATTAGTAAATTTTTGGAAGAAAAAGACATAATTATATATAGATTTTATCATTTAAGTGATAGAAATATGAATAAACAAAAAAGAATACAAGATCTAAAATCTCAAGTAATTAGCTTGAGATTTTTTAATACAAAAAAAATGAGTCAAAAGGAGGTTTCAAAAGTGTTAAGGGTTAGTATTAGTACAGTAAAAAGATATGAAAAAAAGTATAAAAAAGATTTGACCTAGATGACACCTTTATGGAAATTATAAATGCAGATAAGTTGAAGTAGTTCAAAATAGGCTCATAACCTATACAGTGTGGGTGCAACTCCCACTTCTGCTACCATTTTAAAATTCAGTTGAAAATAGAATGACTTTAGGTTTCCTCCTTTCACCTTAGTTTTCTATTTTCTACTTAGTTTTTAAGTGAAATAATGAGAGAAAAACAAGAAAAATTTATAGAAAATGAAATTTTGTGCTACTTCATGGAAAAGTGATGTCGTGTAAGTTATAAAAATGATATAAAAGGATTTTACAATGAAAAGAAGTGATTTTATCAAAAAAATCAAAGTCCTTTTATTAGAAATTGAATAAGTGACATTATGGTTTTTAGAAAAAAACAGCTTATAGCAATAGAAGTAAAAAAACCTAGTGAAATGAGTTTTTTTGATAGAGAACTAGAAGATTTAAGGCAAAGATATATACAAGCAGAGATTAGATGAATTAGTAATATAAAAAAATACAAACATGCAGTAGAACAAAAAGAATTTTTAGAAGATATAAAAATAGAGGGGTGAGTTTGATTTTTTGCTTGTAGTTTAGAACAGGTAAAAGAAATACTAAAAGAAAATAATATTAACCTATAAAAGTATGTTTAATTTTTTTAAAAATAAAAGAAATCTACCTAAAAAAACATTGGTAATGTTTAGAAATAAATCTAATTGATTTAATTATGATCATACTCAGATTATATGAAAATAAAGGATTCTGAATTAAAGATACTTAAAGAAATCTGTGATAGAAGTAACATAGACTTATTTGTTAAATAGTAAAATATGAAAACAAATAAAAATTACATGGTAGAAAAGTTTATACATTCTTACAAAGTTAGATTTTGAAAAAATCCTGAATGAGTAAAGGCAATAGAAAATGTATTTTTAAATTGATGATGTTATGTTTTTCATAAAATTCTTTGGATTAATTTTTGATGAGAAGCCTATAATTATCAAAGCCATGTAATAACAAAAATAAATAATAAATTTTATGATATTACTTGAGAAATAAAAATAGATGAATCTAAATCTTATTCTCTTTATACAGAGCCTAGAATATTTGGATTTTATGATAAGTTTGAAAATTTTAAACACATTTAATAAATAAAAAAATACCTATGAATATAGATAAAATAGTTAAAAATATGCAGGATTTCCAAAAGGAATTTCATAAAGAATTTAAAGATAGAGAAACTTTTTGGAAGCATTTTTATATAAAACTTGATAAAGAAATTCATGAAGAATTAGAACAAATGTTAAATTGATGAAAAGAAGAAATGAAGTTATATAAACAAGATGTAATTCAAGTTGTTAAGGAAGTTTTTAAAGCTTTAGAAAAATCTGGTTTTGAAGCTATTGAAATTGAAGTAAAAGAAAAAACTACTTAAAAGGTAGTTTGTAATATAAGAGACTGAACGGTAGTAAGTATAAAGTGGGGCGGAATGCAAATAACCAACTGTGCGAGGTTCAACTCCTCAAATAGGTAGGTCCAAACTTTATTTCTCTTATATTGCAATTTACTTTTTAAACAACTCCTTTGAAAGATTTTAAAAAAGAACATATCAAACTAAAGATAGAAGAAATTTATCATTATGAAAATAATAATAAAATTCATACTAAAAAAGATATAGATGAGGTAATAAAATCAATTAAAAAAAATTGATATATTGCCCCTATTTGTGTTGATGAAGAAAATATATTATTAGCATGACATGGAAGAACATTAGCATTAGCTAAAATGTGATATAAGGAAGTTGAAGTTTTAAAAATTCATTGATTATCAGAAGAACAAAAAAAGGATTATAGAATTAGAGATAATACAACAGCATTATTAGCTGATTTTAATTTAGAAAACTTAAAGCTTGAGTTAGAAAGTCTTTGAGATTTTTCAAAAGACATTATAGATCATCTTGATATTGATTTATGATTAAACTTTTTTGATAATGAAAAATACCAGGAATCAATAGAAGATGAAGTACCTACTTTAGAAGAAGATGAAATAGTTGTTGAAAATTGAGATATTTTTCAGTTATGAGAGCATAGATTAATATGTGGTAATTCTACAAATACTGAATTAATAGACAAATTAGTAGATAAAGAAGATATTGATATTTCATTTACTAGCCCACCTTATAACTTGTGAAAATGATGAAGTAAATATAAAAACTATGAAGATAATTTAAGTGATTATTTAAAATTACTTATAGATTATACAGATATAACACTTAAGTATTGTAAGTACTCTTTCAATAATATTCAATTTTTATCACCAAATAGAATAGATGTTATAAGCTATCTTAATAATTATAAACATAACTTAAATGATATTATTATTTGGGACAAGATAAGTTGAACACCAACAGATCAAGCAAATATATTAAAATCATCATTTGAGTTTATTTTTATATTTTCTAATAATCCTAATTGAAGAAGAATAGGATTAAAAAAATTTGTATGAAGTATTGATAATATTTATAGATGATCATGAAATAAACATAATGATTTTGCAGATATTCATAATGCTACTTTTCCATTACATTTACCTGAATTTATTATAAATTCTTTTACTAAAGAGTGAAACTCAGTTTTAGACTTATTCTGATGAACTTGAACAACATTGATTGCTTGTGAAAAAACTTGAAGAAAATGTTATATGAGTGAATTAGATCCTTTTTATGTTCAAACTATCATTAGGAGATTCCATAGTGTTACTAATTGAAAAGTATCTATTAAATGTTTAAACAGAGATTTTGACTTTAATTTCTTAGAAAAATAATTATGGCTGTAAAAAAAGAAACTTTAAAGAAAAAACAAGGAGGAAGAGGTAAAGCAAAACCTATTATTGATACAAAGAAAAAAACTTTAAATGAAAAAATAGAAGTAGTCAAAGCTTTAGAAAAAGATTTACCAAAAAATCAAAAAGAAAGTACCAAAAAAAATACTAGAAAGACTACTAAACCTAAAGGAGGTAGACCTCCTGTAATTACTCAAAGTGTACTTGATAAACTTAAATTATGTTTTTCAGTAAGTCTAACAGATGAAGAAGCCTGTTATTTCTGCTGAATTTCCACAGATGCATTATATAAATATCAAAGAGAAAATCCTGAGTTTATCAAGGAAAAAAAGATATTAAAAGATAGTATAACTATGCAATCTAAAGTTAATATTTGATGAAGTATAAAAAAATGAAATGTTCAAGACTCTAAATGGTGGTTGGAAAAGAAAGATAAAGATTTTATTAATAAATGAGTTGTAGAGGTTGAATCAAATTGAGTACCTTTTTTAGATTTAACACAAATAACAAATAACTATTTAAAATAATGTGATTAGAAAATTTAGATTATAGGCTAAATAATTTGAATTATATAACTGATACAAAATGAAAATTAGTTAAAATGGAATTATTGGAATGACAAAAAAAAGTCCTAGAAGCCTTAAAAAAACATAAAAGAGTTGTTTGGTTAAAGTCTAGACAAGAGTGATGAACTACTTTTTGAAGTGCTTTATGTAAAGATATGATAACTTTTATACCAAACTATAATGCTTTACTTTTAGCTCACAGACAAGATGTTCAACAAGAAGCATTAAGAAAAGTAAAATTAATGCATACTACACTTGTTAATAAATGATGAGATAAGCAGCAAATATTTGATTGAAAAGTTTTATTTAATATTCCTAAGGATGTTTCAAACAATGCTGATACAATTTCTTTTAATAATAATTCACAATTAAAAATTAGTTTAGATCCTACTTGAAAAACATATCAGCATATACATTTTTCAGAAATGGCAAAAAACACAAAAGCTGAACAAGTATTTCAAGATGGTATATCAGCACTTAATGAATGAACAAGTATTGTAGAAAGTACAGCTTTTTGAAAATCTTGAACCTGAAAATGGTTTTTTGATTTTTATTCTGATAGTATGAAATGATTAACTTGATTCTATCCAGTTTTTACTCCTTGGTGGGGACAAAAAAGATATTCACATAAGTATAAATGAAAACCTTTTCCTAAAGATGTTGAGTTTTATAGGAAATTTTTAAAAGATTATGATGTAGAAACTCAAAATAATAAGTTGCAATGGTATTATGATTTAAAAACTCAAACTTTTAAAGATAAAATGCCTAGAGAATACCCAGCATATTGGGAGGAGGCATTTATGGAGTCTGTAACAAGTTATTTTGATGTTATTAGACTTAAATGATTAATGGAACTATCAGAATATTTAGAATATAAATTTGATGATAAATTCCCTAAAAAAGTTATTAAATGAATTGAAGAATGATTAAAAATATATAGAAAACCAACTAAACAATGTGTAATTAGTATAGATCCTGCATGATGAACTGAAAATTGAGATTATACAGCTTTGATTTGTAGAGATTTAGAACATAACCTTTTATTTTCATATTATTGAAAGGCTTGACCTGATGAAGTATTAAATATTTTGTTTAGAGTTGAAAAACTGGGTTATATCTGATTATTAGTTCCTGAAATTAATGCAACTAATTGATGAAGTGTTTTTACATTAATAAAAATTAATATTAAAAACAGAAAACTAAAATCTAAACTTTATGAAAGAGAAAAAAGTGATGAAGATATAAAAAATAATAAACCTACAAAATATGGTTGGGAAACAAATACAAAAACAAGAAAAATAATAATTGAAAATTTTAATCTATATTTTAATAGGTGAGTAATTGATGAGGTTGATGATAGGCAATTATATGAGATGAGTAGTTTTATTGAAGACACTAAAGGAAAACCAATAGCAGATACTGGTTCTCATGATGATTTAATTTTGGCTGATTGTATATGTAATTATGTAATAGTTATGTTCCCATATACAAAATTGCAAAAAAATACTTTAGCAGTAATTAAACAATAATGAAAAATTTAGAAAAAAATAAACAAGTTTTAGAACTTTCTAAGCAATTTGTTCAAGAATGATTTAAGAAACTAAGAGAAGATAATCCTGAATATTATAATGATATTCAGCCTGTTATGTATTGAAAAAATGTACCATCATTTTTATTAAAATATTTTCAAAGGACTAAAGATAGGCTTGATGTTGATATGTATATGGAAGAAATTATGGAAAAAACTTGATTAAATAAATGACAAATAAATTATTTATTTAGGCAGTGATATACTCTTTCAGATATGTTAAATATGCATTAAGATTGTCCCTTTACATTTAGATCTAATATATAATTATATTAATAATTAATAAAAAATAATGGATAGAATAATAAATAGTAAAATTGCAGAAAAACTTTGAGAAATTTCTCACCTACAAGAATTAATTACATGAGAATATTTGAATAAAGAAGAAAATAAAGCATTTAAAGAAATAGTTAAAAAATTTTTTCCATGAGAAACAGAAAGAGCAAAACTATTAAATCCTTGAAGTTATATTGGGAGTATTATCTATGATTGGGAAAAGTCTTTTTTTTGAAATCCTAATAGTAATTATAATATTGACTGGAGTGAATTTATTATATGTTTACTAACTACTGCTGAAGCTAGATTAAAAATTAATATAGATACTTTAGAATTAGAAAGTATTAATTCAGCTAATTATTATTTTGATTGAAAAACAGAGTATTTTTTACAACTTTTTAATAAAGCAACTGATTGATATAATCAAAAATTTGTTTTACTTGAAACTTTTCATAATAAAATTTTTCTTAGAAAATTATATAAAGTAAGTGGATTTGATTCTATTTCTTATGGTGAAGAAGTAAGTTTATGATATTTAGAAGAAACAAAAGATTTAGCTTCAGCTTTAACTATTGATTTAGATAGACTTGTTTTAACAAAAAAGGTTTGATTAGAAAAAATAAAAATAGTTGAAACAATAATTAATTCTATTGATAGAAAAATTGCTCATAATGATCATACTATTATGGATTATGGGGATGTATGGACTATAATTAGATGAATGAATATAGATCATGCAAGAGTTAATCCTGAGGATGAAAGCTCAGCTATTGATATGGATAAGCTATGAAAAATATTAGTAGATCAATGAGGATGAACAGACTGAGTTCAATCTTGAATAGAAATTGTAAAAAATACTTATGAATCTATTACTTCAAGCTTAGAAATTATTGAAAGCCAATTAATGCAAATTTCTAGTATTACTTGAATACCTAGTTTTGCTTTTACAAATAATGTTAAATCTTGAAATGATAATTGAACTGCAAAAGAAAAAGCAAGTACTATTTTTTATAAGAAAATAGAATGATACCATAATGCAGTAGAACAAATTTTTAATAAATTTTGGGATAGAATAAAATTAAAAGATGAAGAAAGAATATTAGAGTTTCAAGAAATAGTTACTACAAGTACAAAAGATTTATTAGAAATTGAAGCTAAAACAATTGAAAATGAAAAAAATAAACTAGAAATTTGAATAACTACTAAGAAAAAAGCTATAATGCAAGTTCATAATATTGAAGAACAAGAAGCTAATAATATTTTAAAAGAAATTGAAAATGATAACATTTCAGAAAATACAACCACAAGTGAAACAGAAGATAAAGAATAATTATATTAAATATAAAAATATTTATGATCTATTTATTAAAGTAAATATTATTTTATATTTCTTTTTATGATTAGCTTTGATTTATAAATTTATATTAATGCACTAGATTAGATTCTAGTATTTTTTTTATTGTGCTTATTTGTCCCTTTAAAGTTCATCTTTATATTCAAACCTGTGTATGTTTTATAATAAAAACAGTCTTGCTATCCTTATAAAGCAAGGAAAATAATTTATATTGTAAATAAACAAAACTATGGAAAAAATTGAGATAAGTGTTGAAGAATATAATTCTTTAAAAAAAACTAAAGCTGATAAAGAACTTTTAGAAACACAAAATGCAGAATTAACTGAAAAAACTAAAGAAATGTGAGAAAATATTGTTAAAGCTAAAGATGAATTAAAAGAAAAACATAAAAAACAATTACTTGAAATTTCTACTGAAAAAACTGCTTTAGAAACTAAAGTAAAAACTTTCACTGAAAAATTAGGTATTGGTGAAGATGTTGAAGATGTTGAAGATTTAGAAAAATTTTTAGATGATATCTCTAATGATCTATATAGTTATTCTAAAATTAAAGAACAACAAGAAAAATTATCTGCTGAAGCTATACAAAAATACACTGATTTTATCAAATCACTTGATAAAGAGTGAGAAGATTATCTTCAAAGTCAGGTAGATATTTTTTGAGAAGATGTCCTTAAAAATGAAAAAGCTCTAAAAGGTTTTGCAGATGCTAAAGGTTTTAAAGAAGACTGAGAGGCTAATAAATGACCTATCAAAGTTTGAAAGCTTGAAGGTTGAGATAAACCTTGAACACATGATAGTTTTGTTGAATGATTAAATAATTGAGATATGTCAGCTATGAATAATTCTATTGCTGATGATTTACTTAAATAACTTTAAAATAACATGTGAATAAATAATACAGAAAGTCTATCTTTGACTGAAAAAATATATAGTAGAGCCATTGTTGATATGTCAAAGAAAAAAAGTATTGGAGCTAGAGCGTTAGCTAACCTTAATAATGAAACAAAAGGTGAATTAACAGACACACAACCGAAATTCTATAATAGTATATATAAAGATATTACTTTTATTTGAATTGCAGTAGTTCCATTATGAACGCTAAATGGTGTTGATGGTTGAGATTTCCCAACTACTAATTGACTTCATTCTATTAAATGAGATATTTTAGAATATGAAGAAAATGGTTATGAGGTAATAGAGGCAAAAGAAAGTGTATTAACATTAAAATTAATATATTGAAATGATGTTGAATTGCCAAGTGGTGCAATATTAAAACTAATATCTAATGCTAATGATGAATGAAGTGATTTTACTGTTGAGGATAGAAAAATGCAAGGTGAAGAAATGTCTTACAATTATACCCAAATCGTAAAATGAGTTGGTAAAATTACTGGTTCAGCAGCATCTAGAATATGAAAAACTGAAAAAGATTTAGTTCTTAAATTAGATAAAGAAGCAGCTAATGATTTCATAAAAAAATTACAAGGTGTTGTTTTATCTAAATATAGAGACAAAAAAGTTACAGTTAATGATAAATGAGCAAAAGTAATTAAAAGATATGCTTGAGGTATACTATATTTTACAAGAAATACTTTTAATCCAGAAACATGAGAATTAATATGAGCTAGAACTGATAATGTTATTGCTGTTAATGGAGCTGCTACAGTATCACATATTAATCAATGTTTTGTGAAAGCTATTGATAATGGTTGAACTATTAATACTATAGCTGGTACAGCAGGGGCAATTGCAAGTTTAGCACCTTTAGAAGAACAAAAAGTTCAAATTATAAATAGCGATGGCTCAAATGCTAAAGTCGTTTGAGGAGGGATTCAAAAATTTAATTCTCCTATTGAAGTTGATGGGAATAGAATTACACATTTTGAGATTACTAATGAACTTCCAACAGGATTAGTATTAGTTTATAATTCTAATGCTGTATCATTAGAACAGCTAAAGGGTAGAGCTACAGTTTCTTTTTATAGACCAGGACAAGCTTATTGAGATAATTTTGCGGTTGAGATATTTGATGAAGTAACCATTGCAATTAAAGAAGCTACACAAAGCTTCTATTACTTAACTTGAGTAAGTGAAGTTTAGATTTTGTCCCTTTGATTAAAAAAATATTATAATTTTAATTAATTATAATATTTTTTTATTATTCAAAACTATGAATTTATTTTTACAAGATTTAATTTACATAAGACTTGATGAATATAAAAGTTCTTCTAACTCTGATTTAAAAACTAAAGAAGATGAAGAAATTCAAATATTTATTGCAAAAGCAGAATCAAGGTTAAAACAAATTATACAATTTGAATGAGAAACACCAATTGAAATAAAACAAGCAGTTGTAATATTAACTGATTGTCTTTATATAGAAAGTCTAAAAGTTGTTAAAGATAAGGAGATTATTGAAGAAAAAGATGAAAATCATACAAGAAAATACCAAATTATGAAAAAACAAGATTGTATGTGATGAGAAGTTTGAGATTTAATAAAACCTTATTTAAAAACTCAAAAATCTGTGTCATGAGCAAAATTTTATAGAACTTAAAAAAATATTATGCTTTGAACTAAATTAAATATAAATATTAAAAGAAATACAGATGAAATAGATGAAAATAATGATTATAAAAAGCTTGTAGTATATGAAAATTTAGAAGCTAGAATGATAGAAATTAAGAATAAAGAGTTTTCTACAGATATTTCACAAGCTGAAGCTAAGCAACAATTTGCATTTATGATTGCTAAAGATAAAACAGAGATAAAAATTTGAGATAATATTACTTATACTGATGCTTTTTGAGAGGTTAAATTAAAAATTACTGTAAGACCAAAATTTATAGAGTTTGAAGATAGTGAAAATTTTATAAAACTAACAGCAGAATTAATATGAGCTTAGATTTATGAGAAATATATGAAGAAATAGATGATATTTGTGAAAATATTATAGATGAGAAAACAGATAAAGGTTTAGAAAAACTTAAAGAATTTACTCCTGAAGACACTTTTGACTTACAAAATGATAATGATAGAAGTGAAGTTGTTAAGCATTGAGATACACTTAAAACTAGAATATTTAATGATAATGATCATGCTGAATTTGTAGAATACTCAAAACAAGAAAAGAAATATTATAAGAATGCTTGAAGAAGATCATGAGCTAAACCTTTTACTACTTGAAAATGAGCTTGAATGTTTAGGAAAACCCAAAATTTTTTAGAAGATAATTAATTTATATGAAAATACAAGATATTAAAGATTTAATTAGTAATATTGAATCTATTTCAGAAATTAAAAATATATTTGAATATATTGGTTATGAAATACCAAAACAAGCACAAAGTTGAGATGTGTTAATTATTGGTGATTTAGATGAATGAAGTCTTTGTGTTACAACTCATTTAATTGAATTTAGAATTATTTGAAAAGCAGATCAAACAGCACTTAAAATAAAGTCTTATGCTGATTTATTAAATGAAAAGATTTTAGGAGATCATAATTTATGATTTACAAAAATTATTAGTTTTGATGAAAGTAGAATTTTCCTTAATTCAGATAATAGATTTGAGAAAGTCATTACTTATAAATTTTATTAAAAATATGCTTATTTGTCCCTTTAGCATATTTTTTTATGCTTTAAGTGTATTTTATTTTGTAATTATAAATTATGCCTGAAAATACAAATGGAGAATTAACTCCAAAAGAAATTAGGGAACAAAATATACAATTTTGTAAAGATAATTGACATGATGTTCCTGCTAATATAAGTAAAGCTAAGTTAGAAAAACTTGTTGCTGAACTTAAAGAAAATAGCGATGATACTTCTAAAGATGATTCTGATTCTTCTGAAGAAAATACAAATGGAGAATTAACTCCATGAGTAGAAGATAATAGTAGTGAAAATGATGTTAATGAAGAAGATGATGATGAAGAAGATGAAGAAATATCTGAATGAGAAGTTGAAGTGACTCCAAAGACTGATATAGCTTGGGGAAATGTAGAGTGAGGAATAATGAAAAGTTGAGAAACTTATGTTATTTCTAGTGAAGATTACAAGAGAATAAAACATCTTGTAAGAAAAGCCTAAATTACTTTAGGTTATTATTATAAAACATACACACTTTTATAAATTAACTATTGTAAAATGGCTAAACTAATTGAAGCTGCAGATTTTCCAGTAATAGTAGAATTAAAACTTTCTACTAAATGAAAATGGGAGCAATATGCATGTATGGTAAATGCTTGAATTACTTACAATAAAGAAAATCAAGAAAGCCTTGACCTTAATTGTGGTTCCTCTAGTTACTCTGATACTGTTGCAGAAATGAAGCTAAATATGTATAGAGTTTTAAATTCTGATCTATTAAGTATTCTTGCTTGAGCTAAAACTGTTGTTATTCCAGCTTGAGATTATGCAGTAAGTGAAAAATATGAAGTTTTATCTGATAAGATAATTCAATTACCATATCAATCTAATGATAATGCTTGAGTTACTTCTATTGTTGTAAAATCAAGTGATGGTGCAACTACTTATGTTCTAGATACTGATTATTCAGTTTCTACTGCTGATAATAAAACAAGTATAACTATTTTATCAGGTGCTATTAATAAAGGTGATACTATCTTAGTTGAATGAAGTGTTAAGCTAAATGAAACTAAAAAAGTTGTTACTACTTTAGGTACTAAAGCAGATGAAAAAATAGATGTTAGATTTATTGGTTCAAAAGAAGTGAATGGAACTGAATATAAATTTAGTCTTGAAGCTAAAGAGTGAAATAATACTTCTTCTTACACTATTGAATTTTTAAATAAAATTAAAGGTGGACTTCCTAAAGGTACTGAAGTAGCATTTAAGTTTGATACTAATGAAACTATTATGTTAGATGAAATATCTCCAGCAGAAGCAGCATTATAAAATAAGAGAGTGTAAAAACTCTCTTTTATTTACTATAATACTTGTATGATACCAAAAACTATTTATTTAAATCTATCTTGAGAAAAATATAAGATATTTGAACCTAATATTTATGATTTGTTTCAAATTGAGCTTTTATCTGAAGATACTGATAATATTAAAGAAAATATAAAGCTAATATTAGAAATACTATGAATACCTCAAAAATATCTTGTTATTTCATCTTCTATTATAAACCAGGTATTAAGTTGATTTAGAGAGAAAAATAAAAATTCATGATGAAATGACTATTTTTTAGGTATTTTATGAATGTTAGCACATCATAATTTTATGGATTTAAAATCATTTCAGAAGCAATATTGTTTGTCTCATTTACCTGAACTTTTAAAAGTTAGGGAGTACTATTTTAATATAATAAATGATAAAGCTTCAGAAAACATTAAATTTCATGATAAAAATAGTTTTTCTCAAGAGGAAGATAAAAAAATGGAAGAATTTATTAAAAAAATGACTATCAAATAGTCATTTTTTTGTGATTTATGCAAATGTTTGTTTTAACAATTCTAAACCCTTAGGAAGTATAAATGTTTGCATATATTTATTTAATTTATTAGATTTTCATCTATATTTTACTTCTTTTTGAATAAAATATTTTCATTTATAAAACTTA
Organism: uncultured bacterium; assembly: GCA_963922865.1. Classification (GTDB taxonomy): domain Bacteria; phylum Patescibacteriota; class Gracilibacteria; order BD1-5; family UBA6164; genus CAWUJK01. The sequence goes on from CAWUJK010000010.1 coordinate 24,651, forward strand.
TATGGGGAATTATCTTTTTTAAGAAATTTTTTAAATCTCATAATCTCAAATAATCTGTTTCTACTTTTTCAAAGTACAACTCCAGCTTCTTCTACACTCATTAATACTTCTGCTTGTCATAGTTGAGATATATTTGTTTGTAGTGCTTTATATTTATTGTTATTAGCTTTAAGTTCTTTTATCTCTTGTTGTTGTTTTTGAGATACTTCATATAACTCTTGTAATAACTTTCAACTTTCTCTTCATTTTTCTATTTCTGCAATTAAAGTATTTATTGCTTTTCATATTGTTATTTGTTGTGGTTTTTCTCTTAATTCTTCTAATTTGTCTAATACTTTTATTCTAGCTTTTCAATCTAATGCTAATGCTAGAAGTTCACATTGATAGATTGTTAAAATATAATATGTTTGAATCTTGTTATTTGAAGCTTTTTTTTCACAAAACACAGGCTGTGTTTTGTCCATATCTATCAAGTCTTTATTCATTGACTCAATACTTCTTAATATACTTCAATGTCTTCTACCACTTAATTTAGATAATTCAAGTGATGTAATTGTTTTTTGAGTAGTTTTCTCTACTATTGCTGTAGTTTTCATAATCTATAAAGATTAAGATATAAAATAGAGTCCTTTACCCTGTGGGATTAGTCAGACTACTGCAATCGTAAAACTGGTATTCCCACAGGATAGAAGACTCTATCCTATTTTATCAAAAAATGTATTTGCAAAAATGCAATAAAAAAACTGACAGAAATACCAAAAAAAGATTACGATTGCAGTAGCAATTATAATCTTTTTTATGATAAATGCAAATTTTTATCAAAATAAAACAAATATTTAACTATTTATTTTCTGTATTTTCTTGTAAAAACTGTTCATTAAATTCAATATTAGGGTATTTTTCCTGAGCATATTTTATAGTTTTTGATAAAAATTCTTTATTAATTTTATCAGCTTCTATAGTTTTTTGCTCTTCTGATAAAGCTCCACTAAATCCAATTTCCATTTGTTTTTTTACAAGCCATTGAGTATCTGCATTTTTCATAATATCTTGTCAAATTTTATTCCTTTCTTCTTCTGGTAAATCATTTATATTGGTTTTTCAACAAGATATTAATATAAAACTTAACACAATTATTAATAGTCAAATTAGTAATTTTTTCATATTTTTTATTTAAAAGTTAATAGCTTGATTATATATATTTTTTATAATTTACAAAAGTTAGTCCCTTATATTTTATAAATTATTATTTAAATAATAATTCTTAATTAAATTTTATGGGGAAAACTATATATATTGATGTTGAATTGGAAAAAAAGAAAGTTATTAAACAAATGAAAGATTTGGAAAAAGAACTTAAAGCATCAATAAAAAGAGCTGAAAAGAATGCTAGATTTGTAGTTAATTTAGATAAAAAATGATTTAACAAAACAGTTAAAGATATAAATAAGACAAAAATATCTCCAAAAATTGATAATACACAAATACAAACAGCACTATCTAATATAAAAAATGATATACAAAAAGTAGCAAGAGATAATTGAAAACCAATAGATGTAAAAGTTTTCAAAAATTTACAATCAAATATTACTGACACAAAAATTAGACTTAAAGAGTTAAAAGCGGTACAAAAACAAGTAGAATTATCTAAATGACCTAATAGTAAAGAGTATAAGAAGTTGGATATTGAAATTGATAATGTATCTAGTAGCTTAACAGAAGCTAAAAGAAGGATGAATAATTTAAAGAATACTTGAGATGTAACAACCTCAAGATTACAAAAGAAGTTTGATAAAGTATCATGAGGTATTAGATGAAAATTTTGATGAGCTTTAAAATATGTTTTATGATTTTTATCTATATGAGCAGTTATTCAATTTTGAAAACAATTATTTAAGTTATGAAGTGATGCTGAAGAAATTTGAAGTAAATTCAATACAGTTTTTAAGTGAATAGAAGAAAAAGTAAGTAAGACTTTTGATAAGTTAGCTGATGATATGTGAAGAAGTAGACTTGAAATAAAAAAGTTTTGAAGCGATCTATGAGATGTATTAAAACCTTTATGATTTTTGACTCAAGAAGCAGCAGATTTAAGTGCTGAAATGGTACAATTAGCAATAGATGTAGCTAGTTTTAATAATGTTAGTGATGAACAAGCTATAAATGCCTTTAGGTCTGCATTAACATGAGAAAGAGAGGCACTTAAAACTTTAGGTATAGTTATAAATGAAGCTGATGTTAAACAAGAGGCATTAAATAGGTGACTTATAAAGCAATGAGAAGAACTAAGTAAACAAGATAAAGCACTTGCTACTTATAGTCTTTTATTACAAAATACAGCAGATGCTCAATGAGATGCTATAAGAACTGCTTGAAGTTTTGCTAATCAATTAAAAAGACTAGGTTGAGTAATTACTGATACTTTTGCAGAAGCTTGAAAAGAAGTTGCTCAAGATACTGCTAGTTGGTTATGAGATATTGCTATTTTTGTAAAAACATATTGAATAGCTTTTATAAAAACTTTTATTGAAATAGCTAAGTCAATAGGAAGTGCATTTAAGCCTATTTTTGATTTATTACAACAATGATTTAATGGTATATCAAAACTTCTATGAAACTCTGAGAAAGAAACTAAAAGCTGGGGGGATATATTTTTATTTGTTTTAAATAGTATATCTACTTGATTTAAATTTTTGTGATTATTAATAAAGAGTAGTATTGTTTTTTGGAAAGAATTATTTGCAGGTTTACCAAAAATAGCAATATCATCTTGAAAAATAATCATTTGAGCTTTTAAATTAGTATGAATTGCTATATGAGATGTTTTTCTTGCTGTGCCTAGATTAATGGAGAGATGAATAAAATTAGGGCTTAATAAAATTATTGAAAATATTAATAAATGAATAAAGGCAATAAATAAAATACCATGAGTTGATATCGGTGAAATTGGATTTAGATTTGATGCCCCAAGTACATGATTGTTTGACTCTACTGTTTGAGAGTTCAATAAACTAAAAAATGAAGCAGAAAATTTATGATGATATGTTACCAATGTTTCAAATAATATCTCAAAAGATGTTAAAGGTTTTGCTTTAGATTTTGTAGATAGTGTTGAAAAATCAAATAAAAAAATAAAAGAAAGTGTAAAAACTACTGAGCAAATTGAAGCTGAAGATGCAGAAAAAAGAAAAAAGAGAATTGATGATATGTTTAAAAAATATTGAGAGTTGTGAGAATGAAATAAAAAGGTAATAGAAGAAACAGCTAAAGCACAAGATAAATTTGATAAAGCAAAGGCAAAAATAGATAAAGAAGATTTTGAAAAACAGATTAAAAATATAGATAAACTTGCTACTGAACAAGATATTTATAACAAAAGTTTATTATCTAACTATAAAACTAGGGTAAAGGCTATAGAAGAATTATCAAAATTAGAACTATGAGAATGAAAAGAGGCTGAAAAAATGTATGAAGAAGTAAATGATAAAATTATTTGATATAAAAATGATTTAAAAGATATTACAGTTAAAATATTTGAAGAAGAAGAAAAGTCATTAAAAAAATTAAGTGAATCTATTGAAAAGCTTCAAGATGAAGCTAAAAAGATAACTGAAGATAAAGATACTTCTATTGCCGAAAGAAAACTAGAAATTGAAAAAGAAAGAAAAGAAATTCTAGAAGATATAGCCAAATTAGATAATTCTTGAAGTTTATGAAATGCTAGTGATAGGGTGCAAGATATAGATAAACAATTAGAATGAGATTTATCTGAATCTAAGAGAAATAGACTACTAGAAAAAAGAGCTGATTTATTAGAGAAAATAAATACTAAAATTTTAAATGCTAATAGCTTGAATTGAAAGGCTTATGATTTAAGGAAAAAGTTAATTACTTTGTCAGATGAAGAAGGATTAGTAGACCAAAACCTAAATTCTGATAGTTTACAAAAAGCTAAAAGTGGTGAATGAAAAACTAAAACAGATAAAATTTTAGATAAATATGAAGAGGAAAAAGAAAAGATAGAGGATAAATTACAAGTTCAATTAGATGCATTAGAAACAGAATGAGAAGAATATAATAAATTGGTTGATTTAAAAACTAAGTGAGAGCAGTTATTTACTTGAGTTATAGTATCAGAAACAAATAAAAGAATATGAGAACAAGCAAGACTTTTAGATGATGCTAGAAGAGTTGCAGCAGAAATGGCAGCACTTTGATTTAATTGAAAAGGTTTTACTGCTAGTTTTAAAAAAACTGATTCTGAAACTTGAAAAACTACTACTGTTAATAGAACTATAAATATTACTAATAATAATAAAGTTGATAATAGTGTTGATTTAAGAAAGCAATCTAGACAACAAGCTAAACAAATTGCCAGAGCTGAAGCTAGTTGAAATACTTATTAATAAATATAAATATGTTAAATAATAATGAAATAAATTGATATGACTTAAATTATAATACTTGAGAAAGTAATACTCAAAAAGAAAGTGAGGTTTTATCTTCATTTTCTTCTTCTCAGGTTACTAAATATGCTGTTAAAACTCCACTTTGACAATATTTTAATATTTGAAATTTTTGAACTTATGACAGTTGAATATGTTGAGAATGAGAAAGGATAAGATATTGAAATATATTACTTGAAACTAATATAGAAGATTTAGCCACAAAAGAAATAGAAACATGAAATAATCCAATATTAAATGGGTGAATTATACAAAATACAAGATTTTCAGAAAAAGAAATTGATTTTACTTTAAATATAAAATCTAAAGATAGAAAAAGCTTTGAGAAAGAAATAAGAGATATTAAAAGAAGTTTTAATTATAAATGAACTAAATTAGTAAAAAAAGAGTTTGATAGGGTAAGTGAAATAGATGTAGAATTAGAAAATATAGAAATATGAAAATATAATTCTAAAGGAACTGAAATAACTATATATTTTATTAGTGTTGATCCTAACTTTAAAAAGCCATCATGAAATACTAAAGCTTATAGAAATATTTCTTGAAACTTAGAAGCAAGTTTAATTATTAATGATACAGATTTAGCACCATTTTTAAATACTCTTATTGATATTAAAGAATTAACTTGAACTATTACAAAAATAGAGCTAGAGTTAGATTGATATAAAATTGAAATAGATTGTAATATTAGTAATCCTGAAAAAATTATATTTGATTGAAAAAAATGAGAAATATTTGTTTGAAATATTGAAATAGAAGATTTTAAATGAAAATTTAGACCTTTTCCAATAAATAAACCTAAGTCTATAAAAACTACATTTATTTGAGGAACTGTAGAAAAAAATAGTATTTATTTTACTTATGATAATATATATTTATAAAATGCTAGATATTAAAATAAAAATATACTGAATTAAAACTTTTGAAATAGATCCACTTATTATTTGAAATGCTAATGATTTAAATTTTTCAGAAGATTTAAACAGCTGACAAGGAGGTTTTGATATAGATTTAATGGTTGATTTTACAAATACTGACTACAAAGTATGAGATTTATTTGAATATTCTATTTATGATGAAAATTATAAAAATTGATTATTAAAATATTCTTGAGTTATTACAAAAATTAAAAGAAATTATCATGATAATGAGCAATGAATAACTTTAGAATGTGAAAGTATAACTAATTTACTTGTAAAAAGAGAAGTAGATAAAACTTACAGCTGAACTTATAAAAGTATTGTAGATGATATTATTGCAGATTTAGATAGTAATAATTGTAATATGGATTTTGTATGAATTAATTATTTTAAAAATTTAATACAAGATGATTCTTTAGCTCCTAATTTAGAAATTAATTGAAATTTATTACAAGCTTTACAAAAACTTTTTAAAAATAAAACTTTTTTTATAAATCAATTTTGAGAAATTAAAGATACTTTTACTAAAAAACATTTATTAAAATTTTGAAGAGATATTTTTTCTAATGATACTGAAGAAGATGAAACTTGAATAATTAATGCAGATTTAGAAATAAAAAGTATACAAGATATAAATGCTTGAGATTTAATAAAAATAGTTAATACTGATACTTTCTTAAATTTAGACTGAGAACAAATAACAAAGCTAGATTTTACTTTAAATAAGAAAAATATTTTAATTTGAGAAATAAAACAATTAAAAACTAATTAAAAATGTGTCCCTTAAAAGTATATGTTTAATATTTAAGCATATACTTTTTTAATTGCTCTAGAATGGGTTTAGTTATAGAAAATAATGTAATCTGACAAATAGTTTGAACAGTTGATCCAACTGATGAAATTATGAAAGTTTCATGATGAAAAGAAAAGTTGCTAAAAATTTGAATGAAGTTAGCTCTTTATAAGGTTGTAAATAAAGTTGTTACTCAAAGAGAAATAGTAAAGGTTACGAGTATTACATGAAATATTATTTGAATAGAAAGAAATGTTGAAGGTTGTCCTTTAAATGATAATTCTATTGAAGAAAGTCAAGTAGCTTTAGAATTTCATAGTTGAGATTTTTTTTCAAACAATCTAACAGCTGGAGATTTAAAAGATTTACAAAATGATAGTTTGGCAAATGGTCAATATATAGACAAAATCAAAAGTTGAGAAATAGAGCTTAGTTGAGGAGATATCCTAGAAGTGCAAAAATCAGACAATACACTTGCGAAGATTAAATCTTCAGAAATATTACTAAATTGAAATTCTAAAAATACTGCATGATGAATTATTGAATTAGATTGAGATGGTAATGTACCATCTGACAACCTACCAACTCAAAATGCAGAAACTGAAAAACTATTAATTAAAGATATGATTCCAGCAGAGACTCACTGACAAGTATGAGGTAAAGACCCTATATACTTATACAGGAAGTGAATAGAATGAGAAGATGAAGATAAGATATATAAAACGACTAATGTAGGGCAAGCAATATGATTGTATAGCTGAACTACCACAGCAGGTACTCCTATTAATCTAATAAGAGATTGAAGTATATACGAGCATTATGAGGATATACTAGATAATACTGAATATTATATTAATGATAGCGGAATTATAGAATATTTGAATTATCCAGACACTATATCTATAAGATACTCTAACAAGACTCTATTGTGAACTTATAATGGGAGTTGAGTAGTTGATATTATTGTAGAAGCTGAAATACAGTCGTATAGTCAACATCCAAAAATACAAATAGAACAAAACTGAAATGTGGTGTGATATATTATCAATACAGACAATGCTGATAGTTTTGTTAATATAACCGCAACGATTAGTTGAGTTAACTTATCTAACTGAGAACTTGTATTTTATATTGTTGGAAGTTGAAGCTCAAATATGCGTTGAGCAAAAAATATTAAAATATATTCAAATGACACTACCCCACTCACTACCGAGGCAAAAAATAATATCTTGATTTGAAAATCAATAAGCAATAGGAAGATATTCTTATATATATGATGAAGTGAGACAATTCAATTAAATTGAAAAGTAGATAGTATCTCAGTAAGTTGAGATTCTGGAAACATTATCAAATATAGTTCATCAATTTTTTTGTCAATTAATTCTATTGGTGCATTAGGTGGGAGTCGGTCTTGATATAGTAATAATCAATCCACTAGAGTCTATGAAGTAAGTGATGACAATGTGAATTGGTCTAAGTTATATGAACATACTACTACTAGTAATTCATGAAGTTTTAGTCAAAATTATTGATTAAAATGATGAAAATATTATAGATGTTGAACAACGACTCCTTGATATAGCTGAACAGCAAAAATTCAATATAGTTACTAATTATTAATTTTAAAAAAAATGTATATAAAAGAAAAAAATGGTAAAATTGAATATTTATGCCCTACGAAAAAAGAAGCTGATATGATCAAAATATCACAACAAGAATTAGAAAAATTAAATTCTTGATATCAATATAAAAACTGAAAAATCGTAGAAACAAAAGAAAGCAAGAAAAATGAAAAAAGAAAAACATTAAAGCAAAAAAATATAGAAGATATAAAAGAAAATGAAAATTATAAAGATTTATGATTATCTAATAAAGAGTTGTGAGAACTAATATGTGATAAGTTCTACTCAGGAAATATTTTTGCGGAACTATGTTTTTTACGAAAAACTTTGCAAAAATTAATAAAAGATAATCCAAAAATGAAAGAAGAACAAAAACAAATAGAAAAAATAGAAAATTTTATTACTAAATTTTAAAAAATTATGAAACTAATAAAAACTTATATAAATTGTTATAGAAATATACTATTTTCTAATTTTCTAATTTGAAAAAATGTATGATGATTAACTGAAGAAGAAAAAGAATTGATTAAACTACCATCCTGAGAAGTTGATGTATATTCTAATCTTCCTGTGTGATCAGCTGAGTGAGATATATATAGGGTTAATAATTGAGAAGATAGTAATGTTGAACCGTTCTACAATAGGAGATGATTATATGAATATAAGAATGGTACTTGGCAACATATAAGTTGATTAAATAGCAAAGTAATTTCTGCTCAATTTTTAAAAAACTGTATAGGTTATAATGATGAGACCTATTTATACTGTTCTTGTGACAAGGACAGCAGTTGGGTAGTTAATAGATATAATAGATCTACACAAGTGAAGACAGTAGCAGATATCAGCAATAACAGTGATCAGACAGACAAGCCAAGCGACTTGGCTACATTACAATGATTAACCTATAATTAATATGATAGCAGCAGTACAGCCTACATTCTCATCTTCTTGATGAAGTATATCGCAACAGGGTACATTCCGTGTTGCTTGAGCTACAATAGACGGGAGTAAGGACTTGGTACATACAGGTTCTAGTTATAACTTCCGTACTCAAGATAGTAAGCCCTATGACTTCTTCATTAACCCTGATGAGACTATTCTCATTATGTATTGAGCGGATACTAAGAGCTTCTACAGTTATGAGTATGGTACAGCTGGGGATATATCTACCCTGAGTTATACGGGTAAGAGTATGGATATATCTACAATTATTACTACCCCTTACGGCTTCACACTAAGTCCTGATGGGACTAGGTGAATTATTATAGATAAGCAGAAAGCAGTAGAATTTACACTGTCAACGGCTTATGACGCCAGTACATTGTCTCTTACATGAGAAGTTAAGAACTTCAAGTCAGTTAATAATAAATTCGCAAGATGCGAATACTCCAATGATGGAAAAAAATTATTTATGATATGAGACTGAATACTATGAGTAGCTAACCTACCTACAGCATATACCCTAGACTGATGAGTTATTGCAGATGAATATAAGTCTACCAAGCATATAGACGCTAATTCAGGTGGGACTTGGAATAAGAATGGGAGTCAATACTTCATAACAACGATTAACGGCTTGTATGAGCTTAATACTCCTGATGCTTATGACCTGACTGGATTATACAATACTGGTGTAGGTTCATCAGCTCATCAGTTCGGTGGAACGAGGAATATAAGCAAGCTTCACTTCTCGCCTGATGAGAGTAGAGCTTATGGGATAGCTGTTAATGATAGGCTCTATGAATACTCAGTAACCCTAATATAGATTATGATAAGAGAAGAAACATTTAATTCTACGATAGAAGCTAAGGAATTTATAAATAAAAGTTTTTTAAAATCTACAAAAAGAAAATGAAAAAAAGTTATTTATGAAAAGTTTTCTGTTGATGGCGTAGATTACGATACTCAAGCAGAATATTACGAAGCTCTAGGAACAGTAGAACCTGAAGAAGAAGTAACTCTTGAAGTTCCAGTAGAGGAAGCAGTAGTAGAACAAATAGAGAAGACAGAAACACTTGAAGAAGCAACTTGAGAATTAGAAAAAAAAGACAGCCAAAAAGATACAAAAATAAAAGAGTTAGAAGTAGAAAATAAAAACTTAAAAGAAAGACTAGATGTAGTGGTTATTGAGATACCGTACTTTCAGCAAGCCTGTCAGCTTGTATTATTCCTCAAGGAGAATACTAAGAGCTACCCGAATACTATGAAGTCGTTCAGGGAGCAAGATGACTTGCTCATAGCAAATAATAGTTATGAGGGAAAAAGTGAGGGAGAAAAAGCAAAACTTCTATCCGATAAAGTAATAGAAGATTTAAAACTTAATGTATAATAATTATGTCTATACAAGCAAGTGACATCACCACCCAATTAACCACCGACCATAACCAAAACGGTTTTGCTGAAACTGGTGATACCGTTACAGCTACTGCTTCCAGTCCAGTTTTGGACAATTATGTCTATAATT
>CAWUJK010000011.1:0-34487 GCA_963922865.1 uncultured bacterium
TATTCTAATATTAAATATATATAATCTTTTTTTTCAATTCTTTGTCAAGTCTTTTATTGATTTTCTAATAGACGTTTATTGAATATTAAGTATAAAAAATTTAATGTAACCCATACCTGAATCCTTTCCCTAACATTAGGGAAAGAAGCTACAATAAACCAAATACTCTTGCATATGTCCCTCCCTAATATTAGGGAGGCTAGGTGGGTTATTCTTAGTGTTAGGGACACTACCTAGGTTATTTTAACCAAATAACAAAACAGCGCTTTGATAAAATATAAAACTTATTAACCAAGCAAAGATCAAAGGGTAAACAAAAAATACAGTTCCCCATAAATTTCATAACTCCCTCCTTGCTGTTACTATCGCAGAAACACAAGGAGTATACAAAAGAACAAATATGATAAAACTTATAGCAGAAAAAATACTTATAGATTTATCTGCTTTTATTTTATTTATTAATCAATCAGTGTCAGAGTCTTTTATGTAGTATATAGAACCTAAAGTAGAAACAGTAATTTCTTTTGCCATAAATCAAGATACTACTGAAATAGACATTTCCTCATTAAAACCTATTGGTTCAAAAATAGTTTGTATATAACTACCAAATTTTCATCAATAAGTATTTTTTATATCATTGCTATTTGGATAACTAAAAGCAAGAGTTAAAATTATAGAAATAGGTATAATATAAATTCATATTTTTATAAAAAAATCTTTTAACATGAAAATAACTTTTTTAAATACTGTCCAAATATTTGGGATATTATAATTGGGTAAATTTATAGTTAATTCCTGTCTTTTATTTTTAATTATTTTAGATAGTATTAAAGTAGAAATTATTCACAAAATTATTCAAAATAAGTATATTAGTATAAGTACTATACTTTGGAAACTTTTTGGTATAAATATAGATACAAATAAAACAAAAACAGGAAGTTTAGCACTACAACTAATAAACGGAAGCATCATAACAGTCAATATCCTTTCTTTTTTATTTTCTATAGATTTAGTTGATAGTATTGCAGGAATAGTACATCAAAATCACATAAAAAGAGATAAAAATCAGTTTCATGAAAGTCATACTCTCTTTAAATACCTATCAAAAACATAAGAAATTCTAGGAAGAATATATGATTCATCTAATAAAAAAAGAAAAAAATAAAGAATTATTATATTAGGGGAAAATACAACAAGTCATAAAAGACCCCCAAAAATTGAATCCAAAAACACATTGTTTATTCACATAAGTCAATAAAGATAATTTAAAAAATTATCTAAAAAATCAGCTATCATATTTCAAAATGTGAATGTAAATTCAAAAATAAGAAATAAGAGTAATACAAAAATAGGTAAAACTAATTTTGATCTTGTAATAAATTTATCAACCATTTTTATAGATTTTCCATACTTCTTTGAGGATAATTTATCTTTAAATTTATCAATCATACAAATATAATATTAAGAGTTATTATAGATTGGATTTTGATAATATTAGAAAACATATATATGTCAAAAAAAAATTATATGTATCAAAAATAGTTTTGTTACATAAAGAACAAACAAAAAAAGAATTTAATAAAAATTCTTTTTTTATTTTTATAATAAACCTTTTTCTTCCAAAAAAGCATCTATTTCAACATCTCTAGCCATAAAATCAAAAAACATTTCTCTAGCTTTTTTAAGGCTTCCAGCTCAAAGTATAGTTTTTTCAAATTTTTGTGCTGTGCCTTCATCATAAACTCAATTTTGTTTAAAAACTTCCCACACTTCACTAACTATTATATCAGCCCGCATATATGAGTAGTATCAAGCAGAATAACCTCCATCAAAAATATGACTAAAACTACAGTATTGTTTATACTTCTCATCTTTTTTAAAAATAGCAAGGCTATTTACTTTATCTAGGAATTTAGCGTCCAATTCTCAAATATTTTCAAAACTCTCTCAAGAATAAAACATCATATCACAAATAGCATAAATATTTTGTCATAATATAGAATTTCAAGTTGAAAAATGCTTCAAATTTTCTATAGATTTTAACATATCCTCATTAAGCTTTTCTCAGGTTTCATAGTGACTCGCAACATCATTTATAGTTTCATAATCACTACACCATTTCTCCAAAATTTGACTTGGAAGTTCTACAAAATCCCACTCTACATTAAGACCTGATAAATCTGAATACTCAGATTTACTAAGCATATCATGTATAGCATGACCGAACTCATGAAAAAGGGTCTCAACCTCACTCAAAGTAAGTAAAGTTGGTCAAGATTCAGATTTAACTATATTTGTTGTATTAGATAAAATAGCTTTTTTATCTTTATATTTTCATCTTAATCTATCAGCCCAAGCTCCTCCTGTTTTATCTTCATTATAAAAATAATCTCATACAAAATAAGATATAAACTCACCTTGTTTGTAAACTTCATAAATCTCAACACCTTCATTATAAATAAATCATTGGTTATCATCAAGAGAAACTTGAGAATCATTTTTAGAACTTATTTTTTTCATTTCAATACCATAAAGTCTTTTCACAGTATTAAAAAGAGAGTTTTTAGTATTTTCAAACTCAAAATACTGTTTTAATTTTTTATCATCAAGTTTGTATTTTTTTTCTTTTAAAAGTCTAAAATAATAAGATAAATCCCAGCTATTGATTGATTCTAAATTAAAAAATTCTTTTATCTCTTCTATTTCTTTTATTCCCTTAGTTTTTGCTTTTTTTGCTATATCACTAATTAAGTCTATTATTTCTTTAGAATTTTCTACCATCTTAAATTCTAAAGATAATTCTCAGTAATTTTCATATCATAAAATTTTAGCTTTTTTATTTTTAAGATTTATTAGTTTTAAAATATTTTCTCTATTATCATAATCTCCTTCTGAAGCAAAAGAGTTAAAAACTCTCGAGAAATATTTTCTTATTTGAGAGTTTGAACAATACTTCATAATTGCTATATAACTAGAAGAACTCGCATCAAAAACAAATCAATGTTTTCACTTCTTTTTAGCTAAAGATTTAGCATTTTCTAAATCGCTTTTTGGCATTTCTTTCAAAAAATCATCATTATCTAAGTGATATTCAAACTCTTTTTTACTATCTAGAATATTATTAGAAAATTTAGTAGAAATTTCACTTATTTCTAAATTTATTTTTTTTAGCTCTTCTTGTTTTTCATCATTTAAATTTATTCACCTTACTTTATAATGCATTATCTCGTCTTTTATGATTTTTTCTTGTTCTTGATTCAGTTTTCAACTAGAAAGTAAAACTTCTAGCATTTCATAGTTTCTTTTACTATATGAAACTTCATTTGAAAATTCAGTTATTTTAGGTTCAAAAATGTCTATTACACTCCTTATTTTATCAGATGATTTTACAGATTTTAAATGATATAATAAACTCCAAAAGTAATCAAGCTTTGACTCAATGTTAAATAAATCAAAATCTATATCTTCATTTTTTGTTTTCAAAGAATTCTTAAAATATTTTTTTTCTTCCTGTAAAAATTCTTCTAAAATATCCAAAGAATTTTCAATAACTTCTTGTGAATACAAAAACTTTAAATTTGGAAACTCTTTTTTTTCTAACTCTACTGATATTTTTTGTTTTAATTCTTTGAAAATAATATTGTTTAACTCATCACTCATACCACTTTGAGAATTTCAATTAGTTTTCATACTTTTTTCAATACTAGATTCACCATCTTTATTAATACGATCTAATCACATTTGTAAATATTTAGGTTAAAAATAAATGTTTTAATATATTAAAACCATATTTTCAAAAAAATCAAATTTCAATGTCTTAATTATAATTTAAAGTTCATAGTTATTTGAAAAAAATAAACATTTAATTAAAATATAATAAAGCATAAAACTAAAACTTGCAAAAATAAAAAAAAACATATAATGACTTTACTTATTTAAGGAAGGCACATAAAAATGCTGTTTGACCTTTTATTTATTAAAATTTATAATTATGGCAAAACACGGAAAAAAATATAGAAAAGCTTTGGAGCTTTTAAACAATGATATGAGCTACAAAGTAGAAGAAGCTGTTGAACTACTTGAAAAAACAAATTTTACCAAGTTTGATCCTACAGTTGAAATACATTTCAACCTAAACTTAGATCCAAAACATGTAGACCAAATGATAAGAACTACTTGCTCTTTACCTCACGGATCTGGTAAAGTTTCAAAAATATGTGCTATAACTGACCAAGACGCAAAAGCTCTTGAAAAACTATGAGCTCAGGTTGCTGGATGAGAAGAACTTATTGATGATATAGCTGCATGAAATATAGCGCTTGATTTTGATACAGTAGTAGCTACACCATCTATGATGAGACATTTAGGTAAAATAGCTAGAGTCCTAGGACCTAAAGGTCTAATGCCAAATCCAAAAGCTGGTACTGTTACTGAGGATTTAGAAACAGCCATAAAAGAAATAGCTGCAGGTAAATTTGAATTTAGAACTGATAAACATGGTAATATTCATTCAATTTTTGGGAAATTATCTTTTGGAAAAGAGAAATTAGTAGAAAATCTAAGATTTTTCTTAAACCTAGTACAAGAAGTTAAGCCTAGTTGAGCTAAATCAAAATATATAAATTCAGTATTCATATGTAATGCAATGTGACCATCTATAAGTTTAGATTTAAACATTTCTGAAAAATAATTTATAAAAACTAAAAAAAGCTAGATTTTCTAGCTTTTTTTAGTATATTTGATATAAATAATTTTTATTAAAATAAAAAATGGATTTTAAAATATATTTAGTATCTCCTAGAGGTTATTGTGCAGGTGTTAATAGAGCTATAAGAATACTTGATGAAACATTATGAAAATACAAAAAAGACAAGATTTATGTAAACCATGAAATAATACATAATAAATTTATTATAAATTATTATAAAAAAAAGGGAATTATATTTGAAGAAAAAATAGACAATATTCCAAGTGGCTCAAATTTGGTAGTGTCTGCTCATGGTATATGACCCAAAAGTTTAGCTAATTTTGAAAAAAAGAATCTAAATATAATAGACGCTGTATGCCCTCTTGTTAAAAGAGTTCATATAAAAGCAAAAGAGTTACTAAAAAAATGAAAAAAAATAATTTATATATGAAAAAAGTGACACCAAGAAGCTATTTGAGTTATAGAAAATTGAAAAAAAAACATATTTTTGATACAAAATATTCAAGAAATAGAAAAACTAAATTTTGATCAAGAAGAAAAGTTAGCAATTTTAACTCAAACAACCTTATCAACTCTAGAGACAGCTAAAATTATAGAAAGTTTACAAAAAAAATTCCCAAAAATAGAGATACAAAAGGATGATATATGCTATGCTACAACAAATAGACAAAAAGCAGTTTTAGAATTAGCAAAAATATGTGATTTAATAATAATAGTAGGTTCAAAAAATTCTAGTAATTCTAACAAATTAAGAGATATAGGTGAAAAAAATAATATAAAATCAATCCTAATTGACTCATATAAAGAAATAGATTTAGAAATACTTAAAAAACATAAAAAAATAGGTATAAGCTCATGAGCTTCTGCTCCTGAACATTTGGTTTTAGAACTTGTAGATTTTTTAAAACAAAATTGATGAAAAATGCAGGAAGAAATAATTACAATAAAAGAAAATATTGTTTTCAAATAAAAATTAAAAAAAATCTTTATATATAAATAAGTAAAATTTAAAATGTACAATCACAAACAAATAGAAAAAAAATGGCAAAACTATTGGAAAAAAAATAAAACATTTAAAATAAAAAACGATTTTTCTAAGCCAAAATATTATTGTCTAGATATGTTTCCATACCCATCTGGAGCCGGTCTTCATGTAGGACACCCAGAATGATATACAGCAAATGATATATTAGCAAGATACAAAAATGCAAGATGATTTAATGTACTTCACCCTATGTGATGGGATGCATTTTGACTACCAGCAGAAAATTATGCTATAAAAACATGAACACACCCTAGAATCACAACAGATGAAAATATAAATAATTTTAGAAGACAAATAAAAGAGCTGGGATTTTCATATGACTGGGACAGAGAAATAGACACAACAGACCCAAAATACTATAAATGGACTGAGTGGATTTTTTTAAAATTATTTGAAAAAGGACTAGCTTACGAGCAAGACTTACCTATAAACTACTGTCCAAGCTGTAAAACCTGATTAGCAAACGAGGAAGTACTAAATGATTTTAGTTGTGAAAGATGTAATACAAAAGTAGAAAAGAAAAAAATAAGACAATGGGTACTAGCTATCACCAAGTACGCTGAAAGATTATTAGCAGATGTAGACAAACTAGACTGGCCAGAAGCTATAAAACAAATGCAAAGAAACTGGATTTGAAAAAGTGAAGGATGTGAGTTTGAGATGAAAAAAGCAACAAAAAAATGAGAACTACCTACTCCTATAAAAGGTGGACACAATGTCCTGGCAAAGTTCTCATCTATTAAAAGTATATTTGAAAATACCAAAAAAGTCAAATCTAATTTTTCATTTAAATGAAAAATATCAATAAATTGAGTTTTAGAGACTGATCTTTGAAATATTTCTTTTAGTTCTGAAAATATTTTAAAACACTTTAAAAATAAAAATAAAAAAGAAATGTTTTTCAGAAAAAAATTATTATCTATAATTTTTTCTAATATATCTGAAATTAAATTTGAGAATGAGGTTTGATATTTAATATTCAAAAAAACAGTAATAAAAATAGTTTTATGAAAACAATCTAATGGAAATTATTTTGTCAAAAGTTATTATAAAGCTTATCAATTAACTAAAAAATATCTAGATTTTGCAAAAACTTTAGAAAAAGATACTTCTAAAATTTCAGTTTATACAACTAGAATAGATACAGTTTTTGGTATGACCTATGCTGTACTTGCTCCTGATCATCCAAAAGTAAGTGAATTTATTACAGAAAAACAAAAGAAAACCTGCAAAAAATACATAGAAAATGCAAATAGTATGTCTGACCAAGACAGAACAGCAGAAAATAAAGAAAAAACTTGAGTTTTTACAGGCTCTTATGTAATTAATCCTTTTAATGATGAGCAAGTACCACTATGGATTTGAGATTATGTTTTATGAAACTACTGAACATGAGCAGTGATGGCAGTACCTGCTCATGATGAAAGAGACTTTGAATTTGCTAAAAAATACGGTTTAGAAATAAGACAAAGTATTGCCAAAAGTTTTGAATATAGCTGAACAAATGCACCAAAAAAATGAGTTAAAACACTAAAAAGAAAAACTGTTGATATAATATTAGAAAATGAATTAGGAGAAATATTACTTGAAATAGAGAATCACTCTAACTGAAAACACATACATTTAATATGAGGATGAATTGAAGAGTGACAAACAGAACTAGAAGCTGTTTGAGCTGAAATAATTGAAGAAACTTGATATACAGATTTTGAAATAGTTTGACCAGTCAATTTATCATATGCAAAAAGTCTTTGATACAGAGCAAACAAAAACAAAAATCAAGACTGTCTTTGAAGAGCATTTCATGTAAAACTAAAATCTAATAAGCAAATAAGCTCAGAAATCGAGCAATGAAAACATACTATAAAATGGCTAGAAAAAAACAAAGTAGCAGAAGAAATAACATGGACATGACACATAGATTTTTGGAAATGGTTTTATGAGTGAGAAAAAGCATTTACAGATCATTGAGTTTTAGTTAATTCCTGAGATTTTGACTGATTAGAAAGTAAAAAAGCTCAAACTAAATTAATTGAATTTGCTGAAACAAATTGATTTTGAAAAAAAAAGCTAAACTACAAACTAAGAGACTGGCTTTTTTCAAGACAAAGATACTGGTGAGAGCCTATACCTTTAATACACTTAAAAAAAGAGAATGTTGAAAAACTTGAAAAATATAAAGAAATTAAAGACAAAAAAAATGAGAATTGTCACTCCTTAAAAAAGGAGGGGGTCACTCGCAATGGTGACACGACTAAATTCTCATTTGACTACATTATATTTGAAAAAATAAAAAAAGTCAAAAGAAATGTATGAAAACACAAATTTCATAAAATAATATCTGAAGTAAAAGCAGAAAAATGATTAATAACTTTTAATTGAAAAAAATTAGATAAACATTTTTCAGTTAAAAAAAGAAGAGAATATGAATACAGAAAAAGATTTTGAGAAACTATATTGAAAAACCTAAATAATATTGTTTATGAAACAGATTTATTATGATACATAATAATATATGATAGAGTATTTAGAATAGTCTTAGAAAAAACATGAGAAAAAAAATATGAGCTTAAAACATATTACTCAAGCCTAAAATACACAAAAAAATTTAATACAGCTTATATAAAGCAAAAAAAAGATTCTCAGTATTTATGGGTGAGATGAAAAGAGTTTTCAAAAATATATGATTGAATATATACAAAAATAGTTTGTGATTATAACTTACCTATAAAACTACCTGAAATAAAAAATTATAAACCATCTTGAGACTGAAACTCACCTCTAGCTAAGCTAGATAGTTTTGTAAACATCAAATTAGCTGAAAACCTATCTTGAAAAAGAGAAACAAATACCATGCCACAATGGTGAGGTTCTTGCTGGTATTATCTTAGATTTATGGACCCTAAAAATGATGAAAAGCTAGTAGACCCAAAAGTAGAAAAATACTGGTGACAAGTTGATTCTTATGTAGGTTGAGCTGAACATGCTGTCCTTCATTTACTCTATGCAAGATTTTGGCATAAGTTTTTATTTGATATATGAGTAGTAAGTCATGATGAACCTTTTTATAGACTAAGAAACCAAGGATTAATACAATCTCATGTTTATGATACAAAAAAATGACAATCCATACACATGGATTTGGTAGAAGAAAAAGACTGAAAATATTTTCATAAAGAGACCTGAGAAACTCTTGAAAAAAAAGTTTGAAAGATGAGTAAATCTCTTTGAAATGTAGTGAATCCAGATGACATTATAAAACAGTACTGAGCAGATAGCCTAAGGCTTTATGAGATGTATATGGCAGATTTCAAGGACTCAGCACCATGGGATAGTAAGTGAATAGTTTGAGTAAGGAGATTTTTAGATAAGGTAAACAAACTTTTTAGCAAGCAGGCAAAGATATCTAGTGAAAATGATGAGTTTACTGTAAAACTACTCCATAAAACCATAAAAAAAGTTTGAGAGGATATAGAAAATTATAAATTTAACACAGCAATAGCTTCCATGATGATTTTGGTAAATAATTGACTACCAAAAGGTAAACAAGATGATTTTAGAAAAACATTACTTATAATACTAAGTCCTTTTGCTCCTCACCTGTCTGAAGAGTTATGGGAGCAAATTCAAGAAAAACAATCTATTTTCTTTGCCCCATGGCCAAAATATGATGAGAAATTAGTAATTGATGATGTGATAAAAATAGCTGTTCAGGTTTTAGGTAAACTAAGATGAGAAATAGAAATCTCAATTTGAGAAGATAAAGAAAGTGTTTTAGAAAAAGCTAAACAAAGTGAAAATGTAGCAAAATGGCTAGAAGGTAAAGAACTTGTAAAAGAAATTTATGTTCCAGGAAAGATAGTAAATTTTGTTGTTAAGTAAAAATATTATTATGTTTTTAACCAACAATTATATGAGTGAAAATTAAATTTTATTAGTAATATTTAAAAGTAATTTATATAAAAAAATAAAAACAACATTAGTTATTTTTATTTACACAGTTTGTTTCATAGTCCCTATTTTAGAATAAAATATAGTGTTGTATATAAAATAATTTAATCCACAACTACAATTTTTATACTAGAGTAATCTTTGTTTCATACTAGCTTTATTTTTTTCATCAATCATCTCTTATGTGAGTCTCACGATTTTATTTGCTCTGAAACAATTTCAGCTAAAGAGTCGCCAATTAAACTATCCAAAGCTCTACTTACATGTCTCATATCATAAAAAGATTCTCAGCTATATTTAATTTCTCAAGCTCATTGCTCAAATCACATTTTAATATTTGAGCTCTCGTATTGACAAACACTTACACAATTATCATACAAAACATCTATTGCCATAGAGTCAATTCAAACTAAAGATATATTTGAGTTTACAAGTCAAGATCTATCTCAAATAGATTTAAGATTTAGTTCAATAACTTTTCTAAACTCGTCCTTTTCTATTCAAAGCATTAAAATAGGGTCGAAACGCCTTACAAGTTCTGGTCTTGGTTTTCACAAACGATCTATGAAAGATTGACTCAATATATTTTTTATTTCATTTATATCCATACTTTTTTCTAAAAAATCAGATCAGGCATTTGAGGCTCAAACAATTATAAATCAAGGTTTTCTTACTATAGTTCAATCTCAAGCAGTGAGCGTAGCTTTATCAAAAAAGTTCATCAAAGCAGTATATACGGCTGGATGCATTTTTTCTATCTCATCAATAAATACTACTCAAGCATTGTTGTCTTCTAAAAATTTAAATAACACACCTTTATCTGGTCATACATATCAGTTAGGGGAACCTACAAGACGGGAAATTGTATGTTCCTCTGAAAACTCCGCTCACTCTATTAGAAAAAATGGCATATTTACAGCTTGAGCAAATTTTAGCATAATTTCTGTTTTTCATACTCAGGTAGGTCAAGGAAGAAGAATTGTTAGAGGTCTAGCCGGATCTCTTAATCACAAAATATGAGACTTTACTTTTTGTCATATAGAATCAATAGCAGCTTTTTGCCCTAACACTTCTAAAGGAGCGTTTAAAATAAATTCATCTAACGCTTCAATACGTGATTTCATTTGTTCTCTATCTGGAAGATGGAAAATAGAACTAATAGCTTTTGATAAATCTTGTTGGCAAATGTTTTTGTATCAATGCATACGGGCATTTTGAGCAGCTAATTCTATTACTTTTAAAATAATATTCAAAGGATCATCACTAGATTCCCTCATAATTTTTACTTGATTTACAGCAAAAGAAAGTAAATCTGAAGAAATAGCCTCTTCAAGTCAAAGTTTTTTTCTGATTGGTTCTTGATCTAACACAATTCTAGAAACTATATCAGAATCTAAGAATGGTTTAATAGTAACTTGATTCAATCATGGTAGGGGTTCTTTAAGTTTAATGATTACTTTAAACTTAAACTTTTCTAAAATATTTAACAGTTCTTTATATTCTTCCAAATTTTCTACATATTCAGCGTTAATTATAAGTATAGTTTTTTCATCATAATTATACAAATCAGACATCACTGAAGTTATTTTTGAAATATTTACAGATAGATTTATATTAGTACCAAATA
This sequence comes from uncultured bacterium, assembly GCA_963922865.1. GTDB lineage: Bacteria > Patescibacteriota > Gracilibacteria > BD1-5 > UBA6164 > CAWUJK01. The sequence goes on from CAWUJK010000011.1 coordinate 11,332, forward strand.
AAATATTTATAATTAAAATAGATGGATCTTTTGCTCAAGATGGTTTTTTAACTGATACTAAAGAATAATTTTTTAAAGAGTCTCATACCCTTCATTCCATTACTTCTCAAACAAAAGCTTTTATTAATCTATCTGATGGTTTTATATATTTTCACAATAATTCATTGTTATTTTCAAAATCTCACTCTTCATCAACTCATAAACAGTCTTCATCAAAAAATTCAGGATGATAATTAGTAGAATCAACTATTCAAACAATTCAATTTCATTTAATTAAGGCATCTTCCAAATACCCTACTTCTTTAGTCATACCATAAGAATCAGATCACATATCTAAATAATCTCGCAAGGTAGCTATATTTTCAAATGTATCCGGGATAACTCACAAAGTATTAGGTCTATAATTCTGAGAATAACAACTAAATTGATTAAATATATTAGAAGAGATATGAAATCTTTCTCTAGCAATATCTATACATCTTTTAGGTAGCTGAGTATAATTAAGTTTATTTAATATGTTTAAAAGTCACAAAATAGTACTTTTTTCTATAAGGTAGCTATATTCGAAAGCATATTCAAGATAGTTACTTATGTTTGGTGTTTTTTTTCAACAAAACTTAGAGACAGAATAATCAAGATGTGATTTAATAGTAATTCAAGCTAAAGGTATTTTAGCTAAAATAAAGTTTGTAAGATAACTAATTTGTAAATTTTCTTTTTGTGGAAGTATGCTATGAGTAATAAAAATAGAACTTTGATTAAACGTACTTGTGTCAAAGAAAAAATGTCTTATATTAGAATTAATAGCACTTCAATTAGTACAAAAATAATTATCAATTCAACTAATAAATTCATCATCCATTAAGAAAGAACAATTTTTCAACAAATCAGCTCCAGGAGAAAGATTATTTTTTCTTTGGGAAAAAGCTCTATCAAAATATCTTGTAAGTATTGATTCTCAATGGTCTAAAGCAACAAAAACAATTTTTTCTCAATTAGAAAGAGCTTGCTCAATATCTTCTCTAAAGTCAGATAAAGAATCTCAAGAAAAATCTTTTTTTGATTCTTTTAATTTTTTAACAATAGATTGTGCTGATACTATTTTTTGTTTTAATTCTTTTTGAGAAATCATAGTCTCAGCTAAATCTGATGTAAGTTTATCTAGTATATTTTCAATATTTTTACAATGATTTTCATTTTTAAGAGTATTTTCAGATTCATAATTTTCATAGGCTAGATCTTTTTGTTTTTTAGTTGTTTTTATTTGATTTTTTAATTTTGATATTTTATTGTTTAATTTTTTTAAAAGTTTTTTATCACTAATGCTAATTGATTTTCTATTTAATAATTCTGAATTTTCATCACCAAAAAAAATCCAATTCATTATATCTAAAGAAAGTTTATTGTATTCTTTTTTTTCTATATGATTATCACATATACTTAAAGGAAGAGTTGGTAATTCTATACATGTTAGTTTTTGAGAATTTTTATCATCCAAAATGTCTTGAGAATTTTCAATACAACTAATTATTATATCTAAAAAACTTTTTTTCATACCATCTACTTCAAATGATTCATCATCAAAACCCTCTTTTTTACTAATATTAGAAATATTAGACATATTAAGAAAATTTTTTTCAGCTTGTTGCAAAATATTTATCATGGATTTAAGCTGAATAAAAAAAGGTGTTGCAGATCTCAAATGACGAATTCAATTTTGTGGATTTGATCTAATTCATCAAATGAACCTACCAAAAAAATTAAACTTTGATATAGGAAAAGGAAATTGAATAGAAAGTTTAGATATGTCCAATCATTCAAACATTTTTTCTCTTTTAATAAAATCTTGTAAAAGTTTTATTTTAGATATAGAAAGTTTTGGATATATAATCTTTATTTCATCAGGGGCTAAAGCACAAAAATCATTTGAAGAAAATTGATTTGATTTAATTTTGAAAAACAAATCTTCTAATACTAAATCATCAATTCAATATCCTCTCATAGCATGAGCAGAAAGTTTTTTATCATTAGAATATCAAAATAGATCAAAATAATCCAATAAATTTTGGTTTGTAATAGAATTTTTATCTTGTGAAATAGCTAAAAATAATTTCCAATTAATTAAAGCTCTAAGTGTTGTTAATTCATGAGAATTCAATCATTGAGCTTGAGAAAGTTCTTGTATGTTTTGAATTTTACGTTTAATATCAAGACTATTTCCAGAATTATTAAAATGTGTTTTACTGAATTTTTGCATAAAAAAAATTACAAATAAAATTAACCCCATAAAATTATTATACAAATAATTATTACGGTGTCAATTTTAATCCACATAATAATTACATTTTTTTCATATAAAACTTTACAAAGATGTTAAATTTAATAAAATTTATTGTATTAGATTTAATAAAGCCGTAAATGAAAATATTTGTATTTGATACAGAAACAACCTGATTTATAGACAAAAAAGAAAGTGATTTAAATAAACAACCATATATTATTCAATTTGCATGAATATTATGAAATATAGATGATAGTTGAAGCTTCAAAGAAGAAGATAGAATAGATTTACTTATAAAGCCACCTATTTCTATCCCTTATAAATCATCTCAAATAAACCATATTTATGATGTAGATGTAAAGAACAAGAAAAAAATAGATCAAAGCATAAACAAAATTTTACATTATATAAACACACCTGACTTGATAATATGACATAATATAGAGTATGATGAAAGTATGATCAAACTAGAGTTAAAAAGATTAGAAAGAACACATGATTATAAACCAAAGCAAATTTTTTGTACCATGAATGAAACCATAGATTACTGTAAGTTAGAGAAAAAAAATTCAAAATATCAAAACAATAAAAATTCTTCTTGATACAAAAGACCAAAACTATGAGAATTACACAAAAAACTTTTTGACCAATATTTTATATGAGCTCATGACGCAATAATTGATGTAGAAGCAACTTTAAAATGCTTTATAGAATTATATAAACAAGGAATAGTTCAAATAGAACAAAAAAAAGATAATCTGATGAGTTTGTTTTAGTAATCCTCCCAAATATATTTAAAATTTTTTTATAAATACTTACTATTCAACTAATGTGAGAGATTATTTATAAAAAAATTTTAAATATATTTGGGAGGGTAAAGAATAGAGAATAGATTGAAATAGTTAAATTAATTATTAATTAAAAAATATATGTCCAATTTTTGAGATTTAGTAAATATTGAAGAGTTTTGAGAGAAAAGACAAGATTTCAATATGGATAGATGAGATGTAACTTTTTATTGTAAGGACTGTGAAAAAATAGTAAAAACAGAAAGAAAAAATCCTAAATGATACATTTTTATTTGTAAAAATTGTCAATCAAAAAATATTTCAATATGAACATTGCAAGGAGTTAGAGAAAAGTATAAGATAAAATAAAAAACTTTTGACAAAAAATATATAAAATATATACTCAATATATATATTATTTAGATATATACATTAATTTAATTACATAAATACATACATATGGATAAAAACGCAGCCTTAAATGACGCATTAGCAATGATAGAAAAACAATTTGGAAAAGGTTCTATAATGAGACTTTGAGATAAAGATTGAGGAATGAAAATTGAAACAAGTTCTAGTGGTTCTTTATCTTTGGATATGGCTCTTGGAGGATGATATGCAAAATGAAGAATAGTAGAAATATATTGACCTGAAAGTTCTTGAAAAACAACTTTAACTCTACATGCTATAGCGGAAGTTCAAAAAGCGTGATGAACTGCTGCTTTTATAGATGCTGAACATGCTCTTGATCCTAGTTACGCTTCAAAAATAGGTGTTGACACAGATAATTTAATAATTTCACAACCAGACTATGGAGAGCAAGCGTTAGAAATAACCGATAGTTTGGTTAGATCTTGAGCTGTTGATTTGATAGTTGTGGACTCAGTTGCCGCTCTTACACCAAAAGCAGAAATAGAGTGAGATATGTGAGATTCACACATGTGACTACAGGCAAGGCTTATGAGCCAGGCTCTTAGAAAAATTACTTGAGCAATTTCTAGAAGTGGAACAACTGTAATTTTTATTAATCAAATAAGAATGAAAATTGGAGTAATGTTTGGTTCTCCAGAAACTACTACTTGATGAAATGCACTAAAGTTTTATGCTTCACAAAGAATAGATGTTAGGAGAAAGGCAAAAATAGAAAGTGGGACTTGAATGGAAAAAGAGGTTAATTGAAACCTCACAAAAGTAAAAGTAATAAAAAATAAAGTAGCTCCTCCCTTTAGAGAAGCTGAGTTTGATATAATGTACAATGAAGGTATATCAAAAGTTTGAGAGATACTAGATATTTGAGTAGATACTTGAATAGTAAAAAAAGCAGGAGCATTTTTTTCATACTGAGATATAAAGCTTTGACAAGGAAGAGAAAATGCAAAAAATTTCTTAAAACAAAACCCAGAAATATCTTCTCAAATAGAAGAAGTTATAAAAAATAGTATAGAAGAGTAAAAAAATGAAATAAATATTATGATTTTAGAAAAAAATAATTAATATTTATTAAAAAATATGTATTAACAAGTTTATAGTTATGTTTGATATTAAAAAAGCTAATTTTAACAAAATAAAATTGTTTTTTGATAAACTAAATTTTGATGAAACACATTTTGTAAATTCAAATGATATATGTACTCCTCTTGATTGTGTTAAAGAGATGGTTGATTCTATACCAAAAAATTTTTGGAAGAAAAAAAATTTAAAAATACTTGATAGTTGTTGTGGTAATTGAAACTTTCACGCTTATATTTCAAAAAAAACTTCACTAAAAAATTTATATTTTAACGAAATAAATCCTATCAGAATAAAAAATGTAAAAAAAATTTTTTGAAATAATATAAATATTACTGAAAAAGATTTTTTAAAATTTGATAAAAATTATAAATATGACCTTATAGTTTCTAATCCCCCTTATGCAAAATTTACTGAATGAAAAAGGACATCTAAAAATCATAATATGTCTAGAGATTTCATAAAAAAAGCTTTAGATATAACAAAAAAAGATGGATATATATTATTTATAGTACCAAATAACTGGATGTCTTATGCTGATAGAAATAAATTACCAGAGTTGCTAAGCAAATATCAATTTATACACTTAAATATAAATGGGGCAAAAAAATGGTTTCCAAAAGTTGGTTCATCTTTTACTTGGTTTTTATTACAAAAATCTCCTAATAAAAAAGCTTTTAAAATTGAAAATCATTATAAAATAAAAACTATAGAAAAAGCTAAAATCAATATGTGAGCTAAATTTATACCTCTTTATTATTCAGATAATGTAAAAAATATATTTAATAAAACTATAAATCAAGTAAAAGAAAAATATAATATAGAAACAACTAGTTTTTTACATAGACATACGAAAAAAGATTTTATAAAAAATGAGAAAGATGATATTTTTAAACATAAGCTTATACATACACCTAGCCAGGTAGTACGGAGTAAAATTCCTCATAAATTCCAAAAATGATATAAAGTATTTATTCCTCTATCTAATCAATACGAACCATTTATAGATAATTGTTGAATGACCCAAAGTATAGCATTTATAAGGTGTAAGAATAAACAACATGCGGAAAAAATAAAAAAAGAATTAAAAAACGATATATATTTATTTTTAAATAACTTGACAAGATATTGAAATTTTAACAATGTAAGAATTTTACAAAATTTTCCAAGACTAAATACATTTAGTTTATCCAAAAATGAAAAAAAATTTATAAAAGAATTCAATGAAGTTTACTATAATAGAAAAGCCTAAGTTTGTGTACAAAAAATAGGCTTTTTATTTTGTGCTTCCAATTTAGTGAGTATTTCTTTTTACAAAATATAAATTTTATATAGAATTGAAATAGATATTAAAAAATAAAAAATAAAAAGTGCCTGAAGCTTTGAAAAGACTCATAAATTCTATTTCATATATGCCATGAATATGAGAAAAATCTGCTACAAAACTAGCCTTTTTTTTGTTAAATTCAAATAAAAACTATGTAGATAATTTAAGTCAAAATCTTTTAAACATAAAAGATAAAATATCAAAATGTGATACATGTTATACACTTACAGATATATGAAAAAGTAAATGTAGTATATGCAATAATCCATCAAGACAGCATTATCAAATTGCAGTAGTAGAAGAATATTTAGATATGGTTAGTTTGGAAGAATCATGAGCTTTTAACTGAGTATATCATATATTGGGTGGTGCTATATCCCCTATTAATTGAGTATTTATATGAGATCTAAATTTTGATGCTCTATTTTCAAGAGTAGAAAATGCACCAAAAAAAGTAGAAATAATACTATCTACTAATCCAAATATAGAGTGAGAAGCAACTGCTAGTTATATAATAGAACAAATAGAAAAAAGAAAGTTAAAACATAAAACTACAATAACAAGACTTTCTAGATGATTATCTTCTGGCTATATAGAATATGCTGATAATTTGACTTTGGTTAGTGCATTAAAAGAGAGAAAAGAAATATAATTTTTTAATAGCTAAAAATCAAAAATATGTCTGAATTTACACCTCCTGGGCAAGGAGCAAGGATGACTAAATCACAGGTAAAAAAATACATTAAAGATTTAGAAGAAAAAAGGAAAAAAGCTCAAGAAAAACTAGAAAAAGCTAAAAACTCTCAAGAATATAAAAAAGAGGAGCAAGCTTTAAAAAATATAGAAAATTTAATTGATGATTTGTAATAAAATTTTTAAGAAGATTTTTTCTTGTTGTTAATAATTTTTTTATCTTTATTATCTTTTTGTTTTATCTTTTTTTTACAATAAGGACAATACTTAAACTCTTCTCTTATTTTTTCTAGGCATTTAGAACATTTCACTGTTTTGAAATTTTCTTCTCAAATCTTATCTACTATGTCTTCTCATAAATAGTCTAAATTATCTTCTACTTCAAAGTAGTATTTTTCAAACAAGGTTTTACTTGGTCTTATAAGTAAATATAAAAATATTCAAAGTGGGGTAAAAAGTAAGACAGTTAAAACAGAAAATATTTGTAAAAATATATTATCTGTTCTATTTAATATATCTCTTAAAACCCATACTAAAATAGATATCCATATTACAAAAAAATATAAAATAGAAAATATAATTACATTTTTCAATGTAACTATAGCTATTAAATAATCAAGAATGGCATTTCAAGTACTCATAAGTTTATTTTTTTAGTTTTTTAAGTTTCCATTTATCTATTTCAAGATGGTTTCAAGAAAATAGAATTTTAGGAACCTCTATTCACATAAATTTCTTTGGTCTAGTATATACAGGATGTTCTTTTTGTCTAAAAAATTTTAAACAAAAACTATCTTCTTCTAGGCTTTTTTTATTTCAAATTACTCATGGAATATGTCGAATTAAGCTATCAATAAAAACTTGTGCTGATAACTCTCAGCTTGATAAAACATATTCTCAAATACTTATTTCAAAATCAACATACAAATCTATTATTCTTTGATCTATTCATTCATAATGTCCACAAATTATTATAAACTCTCAGACTTTACTTAAAATAGAATAATAATTTTCTACTCTTTCTTGATTTAGTAGTTCTCAAGATGGGGTTAAGTAAACTACTGGTATTTTTTTTCATATTTTATTAAAAATATGCTCTATATTTTTGCTTAAAGGTTTTGGTGATATAACTTGTCAATGCATTCCATAGGCTTTATCATCAACATGTTTGAATTTTTTATCCGAAAAATCATTTAATTTATAAATTTCTACACTGAAAATATCTTTTTCTTTTGCTCTTCATATTATAGAGCTAGAGAAATAGTTTTCAAAGCTTTCAGGAAATATGGTTATTATATGTATCTGCATAATTTTAAAACTTTAGTATCATTTAAATTTTTAATACTATAATTAACAAAATATATTTAACAAAATTTTTAACAATTTCTCATATTATCCAAATAGTTAGTGTTAAAAATTTTTTATAAATATATTTTGTTAACTGTTTTGCATTGTTGAATAATTTTTATTATTAATCAATTTTTATACTACTAATAATCAAAGATATTATTTCATCTGGGTTAATATTTGTGGAATCTATAAAAATATCAAATTCTTCCTTTTTAGGTGGAAAGTTTATATTAGGATAAACTTCTGAATATCTTTTTATAAGTTCATCTTCTCTTTTTTTAGTTTTTTTCTCTATTTGGTTTATTGTGAGTCATTCTCTACTAGATATTCTTTCATATCTTTGGTTTTCATCACAATAAAGATATATTTTAAAAGAATCTTTTATAAAATACCGTGCTAGCCTAGATTCAAATACAAAATTATCATTTTCTTCTCAAAATTTTTGGGTTTTTTTGTCTAATTTTAAATCAAAACTAGGGTCTTTTTTTATTATTTTATCTTCAAATTCATATATAGAAAAACCTTTTTGTGAAGCCCATTTTCTCATAATATTTCAACTAGACATAAAAGTATAGTTAAGGTATGATGACAGTTTTTTTCAAATAGTAGATGTTCCACTTCAAGCAAGACCAAATATAGTTATTTTCATTTTTAAAAGTTAGATTTTTAAATATAGCAAAAAGATATTTTTAGTTTTTTTATTTGAGAGATTATAATAAAAAATTAATAAAAATCTAGATTTTTATTTTAACAAAAAATATATAATATATAAAAATGAAAAATATAAAAATAATACTAGTTACTTGATTACTTTTTTTTATAGTTTTTATAGTATTTGGTTTTTATGCTAGTAAAAATCAAAAAAATACAAAAGCTATATTTGATATTGTTTCAAATGAGTCTATAGATTTAGATAATACGAAACTAAAAAACTATAATTACAAAAAGATTGAAAATACTCTATATTTATGAAAATGATTTTTCATAAATGATTCTTGATTTTTTATCACTAGTAAACATATATTAAAAGATAAAAATAAAATGTATTTTATAAAAATTGATGGGAAAAAATACAATTTTGAAGTTAAAAAAAACTATCATAATAAAGACCTAATAGTTTGAGTAATAAAAAATTATAAAAGTAATTTTTTTTTAAAACAATCTAAAAATTCCAATTTATCTTTATGAGATAATGTTTTTACTTTAAAAGATAATAAAATTTTGTATTGAAGGGTATTATATAAAAATAAAAAAATTGAGAGCTTGGAACTTGATAAATTAATAGAGATTGATATAAAACTAAAAAAATGAGATAGTTGAAGCCCTCTTTTTAATCTAAATTGAGAACTTATATGAATAGCATCAGCAATAAATGAGATGAGCTGAAATAGTTTTTTTCAAGAATTAAACTCAAAAAACACATATTAGATTTACAAATAAAACATCACTACTGCTACAAAAATTCATACAACACTTCAAGCAAATGCTTCACTTGGTAAGTGTCATAATGATTCTCTAAATTTTCTTTCTCATATATGTTTATTTAACGCTCAAGCGTGAAGTCATGCCTCATATCTAACATTTATAGCATCATAGATTATGATCAGAGTAAAAGATAGAGCTAAAGCAAACATATCACTCCCTACTCAATATTTTAAGGCAAGAGCTGTAGTTAGAGAAACACTAACAGCTGTATGAGCTGAAGGCATTCATCAACTTCAAAAAGCTATACTTAAGTCTAGCTTTCATTTTGTAATTACTGAAAAAATTCCTTTTATAAAAATACTTAATACAAATGCAATAAAAGGGATAATTAATATGTGTTGGTAATAAAAATTCATAAATTCCTTTTTTTAAAAAAATTATTTTTCAAGAGATAGTATCTTATATTCTGTCTTTCAAGCATTAGAAGTTACTTTTGCTATATCATCTTTTTTCTTTCATAAAAGAGCTTTTCAAACAGCTGATTCATTTGAAATTCTAGGTAATTCTGCAAGTATGTCTGCTTCTGTTGAACCTACAATTTTAAATTTTTCTCTTTCTTTATTTGATATATTTTCTATTTCTACAATACTTCAAACAGTAACTTTATTTTTAGAAGCTGTAGTTTCTTTAATTATTTCTACATTTTTTAAATCTATTTCCAAATCTGAAATTCTTTTCTCAACTGCTGCCTGTTCATTTCTAGCGTCTTCATATTCAGAGTTTTCCGATAAATCTCAAAAAGATATAGCTTCTTTTAATTTCTCTGCTATTTCTATCCTTTTTACTTCTTTTAAGTGTTTTAACTCTTCTTGTAATTTAAGTAGTCACTCTTGGGTTAACAATATTTTATCTGCCATGTTTATATTTTTATATAGTTAAATTATTATTTTTTTGTTTTAGAAAAAATAGTTCAAAGTTCTTTTTTCATTTTTTCATACAACTCTTTTCTTATTTTTAGTCAAATCATTCTATTTGATTTTTTTATTACTATTCTGACATGATTGTCATTAAATCATGGGTTGAGATTTATATAAAAAGATTTTTCTCAAAAATTATTAACCTCATTTATAGAGAATGGTAATTCATAGGTAAGTACTTCAAATATATCTTTTATATCAGAGTATAGTTTATTTCAAAAAAAATACAAGTTTATATCTTTGGCATAATACTCAAAATATTCATCTGGGTATTCTCAAGTTAAATCAAATAGTCGAGGATGTAGATCTATTTTTTTTAATTTATATTTTTCAAATTTTTTCAGTATTAGTTTTTCTATATTGGTTAATTTATTTTTTTCTTTAGAGTCAGAAAATTCTACTTTTTTTTCAATTTTATCTTTTTTTGCTACTTGTTTTATTGTTTGTTCTTGTTTAGTTTCGGTTTTTATAGTTTTTTTATTATTTGTTTGTTTTTTTATATTTACTTTTTTTATTTCAACATTATCTGAGAGTCAGGTAAAAAGATCATTTTGTTGTCTTATATCAGGGTTATTTTCATAATTTTGCGTAATTGATATCTTAAGTTTTTCATCATGCTTATAATCTAATTTATCATGTTTAAGACTTTGTAAAAAATATCTATAATTATCGCTAAATATAAAAAGAAATATACTTAACAAAAATCATATAAGAACAAAAAATGTTTTATGAAGTTTTTGGTTCATCAAATACATTGATTAGTTTTTATTTTTTAACTGTACTTCTGAGAATGACAAAACAACAGGTGTATCTCTTCATAAAAGATTTATAACAACTGTAACTGTTGCTTTTTTTTCATTTACATTTGAAATAGTTCATTCATTTCCCTCAAAACTACCTCATTTTATAATTGCTTCATCTCAAGGTTTAAAATCTGTACTATATACCTTAGCATTTTCTTCTATCTTTCATTTTAATTTTTCAAGTTCTTCTCAAGATACTGGCACTGGTATATTTCATGCTCATAAAAATCATGTAACATTTGGTGTGTTTCTAACTATATACCAGCTTTCATTACTAACGATCATTTCTACAAGTATATATCATGGTAGAATATTTTTCTTTTTTGCTACCTGTTTTCATGACGCTCTAGTAGATACAACTTCATGGGTTGGAACAAAAACATCCAATATATAGTCTTCCATTCCTAAACTTTCCCTTCTTTGGAAAAGTGAAGATTTAACATTTTCTTCTGTTCAAGATATTACTTGAATAACATACCACTCTGGTTTTGCTTTATACATTTTTTAATTTTATTATATATTAAGGTTTTATTTAGAAAAAAGCTGTAGGTCTTTCAATGCCATTAAGCTTTCTCTAAATATAAAATCTGCAAAAGTTAGATAAAGTCAAAAGAGTATTAATGTTACTAAAACTATATAAAAAAACTTTATTGTTTCTTTTTTTGTTGGCCAAACAACATGTCTTAATTCCCTAAAAGAATCCTTTAAAAAATTCATTATTCTAGACTATTATTAAAATAAAAAATGTTACCGTAGTATTCTTAGTAACATTTGTCAAGGACTAGTATATAGTTTATTTATATTTAGTCAATAAAAAGTACAAAAATTAGGATAACACTGAACAAAAATTATTTTTTGTCTCTTGAGTTTGATTCAATACAACATTTTCAGATGAAATATATTTTATAAAAGTTTCCAAAAATATAATTCAGCTCATAGACATTTCTCTTTTCTTTCATTCTCAATCTATAACTAAAAAATCTACTCAATGAGTACGTTTTTCTTCCGGATTTGCAATGTCTATATTGATTATTTTGATTTGATCTCATTTTTTAAAATCATTTTTATAAAAAATAATATCATCTCAAATAGTAAAACAATAAGTTCCAGCAAATTTCAATCTTTTTAAAGTATCCAAAGTGCAATAATCTATTTTTTGAATATTCATTTTTTAATAATTCTAATATAAAATAATATCATCTATATTAGCTCAAAAATATTATATGTCAATTTTTCTAAGATTTATTATTTTTTATTAATTCTCAATATAGTGTCCAAACTATTCAATCTAGGTGTAGTGGTGCTATGTTTAATTTTTTTGATAGATCTAGGTAAAATTTATTTATGTCTTGGTAGTTTTGTTTATATTTTTGAAATAAGGCTATAAGTCTTGAGTCTATTGGGATAAATATTTCTTGTGGGTATTGTATAAAATTAAATATGTTTCTAGCTCAATATCCAAACATTTTCACAGCAAATGTTATAGTTTTTGCGTCTTTTTTTTGTTTCATAGTATTTGCTAATTCATCTCTCAATATAAGCATATTTTTATAAAAATATTCACTTTTTCATAAAAATTCGCTCAAAAAAGGTCTAAGTTTTTCCAATCTTTTTTGTTTCATACTAACAAATCTTTTGTTGTTTTTTGAGTTTGCTATAAATAATGATAATTCATCAATTAGATTTGATGCTGTTATTTTTTTATCAGAAAAATACATGCTAAATTCTTCCCAATAGTTTTCTCACTTTCAAGATAGTTGATAGCAAATAATAGAGTTAGAAATTATTAGAGCCAAGTACAGCTCTTTATCATGTATGTTTTGTTCTAGTTTGTTAAGTGCAATAAATTGTCTATCTTTTTGTTCAAATATAATTGCGTTTTTTATGGTATATTTTTCTAATTTATTGTATAATTCCTCCATTTTATAATTTTAAATAATAATAATTAACTCATAGATTGTCTAAAAATATCTCTAAATTTTTAATTTTTAAAACAACTGTATTATCATTTTGCAAAGGGTGAAGTCAAATCATTTCTCAGTCTAAATCTTCATCAAATACTAGCTTTATATCTTTTTTTTCGTTGTTTATTAAAGCAAAAGGGCTAACATTTCAAGGTTTTAGTCATATTTTTTGCATCATTTCTTCTGGACTTGCAAAACTCATTTTTGTATCATCAAATTTAGTTCTTATCAAATTTGTATCAAGTTTTTTGTCGTCTAGTAATACAACCATATAAAAATTTGTAGCTTTTTTATTTCTCAAAAGTAAGCTTTTAACTCTTTTTCAAGGCAAATCTACTCATTTACAATCTTCACAACTAAAGACTGCTTTATGTTCATAATTTTTATAGTCAATTTTTAAATGATTTAGTATTTCAAATATTTTTGTTTTCATTTTATTTAAAATTAAGCTTCACTAAATTTTTCTGATTTTTTTATTTTTTTTATTACTTCTAAATCATAAGAAAACAAATGGTTTTGTTTTATGTTATTTATATCAATAAAATCTAAGCTAGAGCATTTATCTGGTTCTGCTATTTTCAAATTTCAAGAGTATTTTTTTACTTCTATATATACATCAAAATAAACTCTATCTGCAGATACTCTATGACTTATATGTTGTATCTCCAAATCTTGTTCTACAACTTCTATTCAAAGTTCTTCTTTTAGTTCTCTACTCATTGCTTGTTTCGTAGTTTCATTTCACTCTATATGTCATGCTGGTAATTGGTATTCTCAATCCCTAAATCATGTATTTGTTCTTTTTTGAAACAGTATTTCCTCTTTTTGGTTTTTAATTATGGCATAGCAAGCTCAAAAAAAGTTGGGTGTTCTCATTGTTTTGATTTTACTTATAAACAACAAAGATAATAACTTTTTTTTAGAAAAAATCAAAAATATGAGTTGATTATTAAGTATTTTTAAATTTTTAATTCTTCTTTTATAGGGTATCATTGTAATTCTAGCATTTTTCGCAAATATTTTCATTGTAATTTTCATATTACAAAATGTATGTGTAGGTGCTCAACACTTCTATTTCACATAGATTCACGAGTTGCTGAAAAATAATCTTTATCTCAAAAATAATCTCTAACAAATTTGTGTATTGTTTTTAATTCTTGAAATTCTTGCATACTTAGTTCTATTGAGTATTTTTTATGAGAGAATGGTACTGCCATTAGATGGTTTTCATTTCAGCAGTATGGTGATATATTTCTTACTATGTACCAATATTTTCATTCCCATATACTTTGATAATCAAAACAAAACGGGCAATCATTTTTTCAATAAATTTTCTTTTTTGATCATTTTTTTTCATAATATTGTTCTCTTGTTAAAAATTTATTCATAGTTTTTGTTATAAAAAAATATTTTTTTTAGAGTCAGTTTTAGTAAAAATTATTATGTGTTAATTATAATTTAAAATCAAAAATTTCAAAATGCATTATTACTCCAAATTTAGGTAAAAAAAATTTGACTTAAATGTCTTTTTTAATAAAATTTCCCTTGCTTGTAAATAGAGCAAGATTTAAGCGGGTATAGCTCAATTGGCTAGAGCATCTGCCTTCCAAGCAGAGGGTTGTGAGTTCGAGTCTCATTACCCGCTCCATTTTTTTATTAAGATATATATGTGGGCGTATAGCTCAGTTGGTTAGAGCGCACGACTGATAATCGTGAGGTCGGTAGTTCAAATCTACCTATGCCCACCATTAAATTTCACTTGAGATGAGTGAATATGAATCGGAAGAAAATTTACATCGAGCGAAGCGAGATGATATATAAAGATAATTTTAAATTTAAAAGCTAGAAACTAGCTACAACTCTTAGAAAACCGGAGACTGGCGCAATTGGCTAGCGCACACGCTTTGGGAGCGTGGGGTTGTGAGTTCGAGTCTCACGTTTCCGACCATGAATCTAACATCACTCAACTTCATTGCTTATTTAAAATTTGATATATATTTCAAACTTCAAATACATAAAAAGTTGAATGCTAATAAAAAGAAAAAAGATCTATAATTAAATAGGTCCTTTTTTTATAATTTATGAATTAGATTAAATGTTTTCTCAAGCTACTTTAATAAATACCTGAATAAAAATTAAAAATCTTTTTTTCTAGATCTATCTTTTTATTTGTTAATTCAATTTCAAACCTAATCCGTCAATCTTCAAAATACTCATAATCAAGTATTTTTATAATATAGCTAGAAAAAATTTAAAAATCATTATAATAAATAAAATATTTTTAAAGTATTATTAATGTCATATATATAATTAGATGAAAGTTGATGTCTTTGATTTAATTTCAATAATAAAAAAACAAGTAAATATTTTGTGGTTACTTTCATTTTTATAGAAAATAAAAGACCTGTAGAAAAAATATTAAAGAAAATATTTTCTTGATTTTCTAAAACTGAAATAAAAAGACATAATGGAACTCTTCATTGTTATAAGGAACATCCAAAAACCAAAACTAAACTTTTTAACATGCTAAAAGAAAAGGATATATCAATAATGTCTATTCATCTTAATAAAGAAAAAGTTTATACAAGATTACAAGATGAAAAACATGTTTTATATAATTACGTAACAAATATATTACTTGATAGACTTATTAACAAAAAGCTACTAAAGGATAATAAAATTACAATAATAGCATCTAGAAGAGAAACAAATAAATTTTTAAATGAAAATTTTAAAAACTACTTAGAAAAGAATAACTGAAAAAAATGAATAAGTGTTGAAGTTGAAATAAAAATGCCTACTGAAGAAAAATGCTTACAAATAGTAGATGCATGCAGTTAGGCTATTTTTTGAAAATATGAGCATAACAATTATGAATATTACAATATTTTTAAACAAAAGATTATTGAAGAAAATTCATTATTTTAGACACAAAATACCTCATGTGCTATATAGAGAAACCTACGGAGTCTCACACATGAGGATTTACTTTTGTTACAATAATTATATCAATTTTGTATAATAAAGTCAAAAGTTTTTATAGTTTTCTATATACTCAATACATTTATTATGTATAATATAGGATTAAACATAAACCTAAATTTTATACCCAAAATACAATAGTATAATATTTATATGTCCTTAAAATTTCTCAATTTCAGTTATACTCTTATGCATTATAGCAGACCATTTGATTAAAAAAATACAAATTTCTTAATTTTAAGAAAGTTAGTTTTTTTATTTATTTTTATTTATTTTTTACTATTAGCTTATTATTATTAAAATATATATTAATTCCGTCATAGATATTTTATTTAATAAGTTAATAAAAAAATATGAACTTTAAATTTAAAAAAGATATATACACAAATAATAGATGATGATATTCTAGAATAACTAATTTATATTGTAGAGTATGCAGTTATAATTTTGCTGTATATCAAAAAGATTGACCATGAAATTTAAGAAGGCTTTACATGGATAGAATCTTATACCCTGAAAATTTAACCAATCTTGATAAAGAAAATATAAATGAAGTTAAAACTTTATGCTGTCCAAATTGTAAGGAAGATTTATGAACTCCTTATATTTACAAAAAAGAAGACAGAAAAGCATTTAAAGTTTATCAAGATATGATTATTAAAAAAGTAAGAAAATTAAATGAAAATTAGGTAAGGTAAAAAATCATACTTTAGTAGAAAAATTGTGAGTTTAATAGAAATTTTTATTTATTTATCAAATACAATATTATGCTGCAAATCAATTCATAGCATCTATTCTATTTATATACAATATAGCTATTATTCCAAGAAAATACTAAAATTAATTAATATCCATTATAATCAAATCAATCTAAATAATCTATTGGTGATAAATTTAAAGTATTATAATTAATATTATTATTAAATGTAAATCAATTTAATCTTAATCTAATAAATATTAGTAAAAATCAATGGGAAATTACTAGTATCTTTTTTCATTTATATTTTTTACATTTTTCAATAAAAATATCTATCCTTTTTATAATATCTTTTAACAACTCTACTCAATCATTTCATAAAAAAATATACTCCCATAACCTTTTTCTAATAATTTTTAATCAATATTTTTTATATTCATCACTAGTAACTATTTTTTGTATATCAAAATATATTTCATTAAGTAAATCCAAAGACTCAATCTCCCTATATCAAAGTATATTAGCAGTTGATATAGTTCTTTTTTGAGTAGATGTATATATTTTATAAAACTGAGATTTTTGTAATTTTTTAAAATGAATTGTTTTATTTAAGTTTTTTGATATATCCGGAGAAATAGTTTGGTTTGATAAAGCAACCAAATCTTTATAATCTAAGTTATTATAATCATCAAATGGTTTTTCTAAAAAATTATGTCTAATAAAAGTAATCATTTATTTCTTAATTTAAAAACTAAATTTATTTATTTATACTAATAAGTTCATTATCAAAATCAATAGATATATTTTCATTATTTAATTTTGATAAACTATCATAATACGAAGAACCGGCTACTGCTGGAATACCCAATTCTCTTGAGCGTATTAATATATGTGATAATGGTCATCAATTTTTTGTAATAACTCCTTTTATATTACTTAAATAAACATCCATTTCTGGTGTTGCATTTTCAATAATAATTATTTTATTTTTGTAATGTTTTGTTTTAAATTCATCTAAATCATTTATAAAACATATATCTCAATTAAGTATTCATTTTCATACAAAAAAACCTTTTTCATTTAACACTTTATATTCAAGCAATGAATTATCTCACATCATAACAGGAGGAAAATCTAACATTTCAGATATTTTTTGTTTTGTATTTCATTTAGATAAATAAAAATCAAGTTTATTATCATCAATACTTCATTCAATATATTTTATTAATACGTTGAAAGAAATATTTTTATAATCCTGTAAATTTATTCATTTTTTAGATAGTTTTTCATTTAATTTTATTCATAATAATCTAAACATATTCATAAAAATAAATTTCAAGTTTTCTCTTGCGACTTTAGAAATATCAATTTGGTTTATATAACTAGAAGAACTATCATTATATATGTCATCTAAACTATCTAACAATAATTCTTGAGATATAAATGATGTAAAATCAAATCATTTAGGTATATAATATTTTATTTCCCTTATTTGTGAATTTTCATTTTCTTTCAAAATTTTAGATTGGTAAATTTGTGATTTAAAATAATTATGATTTTCAACATCTCACCTATTTGAACAAAAAAAGAAAATTCTTGCAAAAATTGAAAAATAATATGTTGTTTGTTTGATAGTATCAATCAAATTATTAAGTTCTCAAGAATAAGTTGATTTAGTAAGTAAATCATGAAATGAGTTAACTCATAGTTGATCTAATAAACTCATTTCTATGATATTATAATCTTTAGAATAAAACTCAAATTTATCAGATAAATCAGTAAAAAAAGTATTAAATTTAGAAATAATCATATCTTTTTTTCATTGGTCTATTTTTTCTTTTTTTAAAATTTTTTCTACACAGTCTATTGTGTTTGGATATAAAATAGAATCTAATTGATTTTGCAAAGTTATATCTCACTGAATTAAATTTTTATAATATATAACAAATATGTCTACTTCATCTGAGGTCAAAGATGCAGGCATAAAACTTTTTATATTTTGTTCTAAATCAATGTATGGTTTATTTAATACAAATGACATAAAATTTTCTCATCTAAAATATCACATATCTCTCCTTGCATCTAATAATGGTCATCTAGAAAATATTTCATTAAAAAAAGTCTTAGAAATAATTGGATCATTTCATATTAATTCTTCCGGATTGATATCAATCATATTTCAATAAATTTTTTTATTTCTCTTCAATATACAAGAAATATAATTTGCATACTTTTCAGTTAATTTATTAGATTTTATTTTTGATCAATTTATTTTTGTTATAGGTCTAACCTGTAATAAAAATAAATTTTCTCCATCAAAAGAATATTCTATATCAATTTCATAATTTCATAATTTTTCTTTTATATATTTTAAAGCAGCAAATAATTTTTTATGTAGAGAACATGAAATATTTTTTTCATCTATTCAATTAAAGATTTTAACCGTATTTCAAGATACATTTCAACCAACTAAATCTTCTCATACTCATGAATGATAATTAAAAATAGAATAATTTTTTCCTGTATCTGGATCAACTGAAAATGCCACTCATGATATTTCTATATTTTGTACCATTTCTTGAATAATTATAGGTATTTTATATC
Organism: uncultured bacterium; assembly: GCA_963922865.1. Taxonomy (GTDB): domain Bacteria; phylum Patescibacteriota; class Gracilibacteria; order BD1-5; family UBA6164; genus CAWUJK01. The sequence continues at coordinate 30,732 of CAWUJK010000011.1, forward strand.
AAAATTTCTGCATTGAATGTTTTTGAATAGAATCAATCGCAATTCAAATATCTTCTATTTTAACATCTAAAAAAGTTTTAAATGCTCAAGCTTGACTATCATCTTTTGTATCTTCAGTATCTGAAGAGCTTCTAACAGAAACATATTTTATTTTTTTCTCTCTAAATTGATTTTGCAACTCTTCAATATTTGATCAATCTATATTAATAGACTTAAAAAATGGGACAAAAAATAAATTATCACATTGTATTTGTTCTAATTTAAGTAAATTTTCAGCTTTTTTTCAAATATTATTATTGTTATTAAATTGTTGTTTATTGTACATATTATTTTTATTATTAAACTAAATTTTATATAAAAAAACTACTATTTAAATGAAATAGTAGTTTCTAGATTATTTTTTATATTATTATTACACACACAAAAATCACCAAAAAATATTACTTCAGATTTTAGTAATTTTCCATTTATTTAAAAATATAATTGTTTGCATAAATTTTATTATAATTTAATTTTATGCATTATATAATATATATGTATATATTTTTGTCAAATTTTTTAATTACCACATCAACAAACACGATTATTTTCAGTAACCATATTGATTCTATTATCAAATAACATTTTTTATTATACTAGTATTTAATGTAACTACTCTGTGTTCTAAACATATTTTTCTCAAACAATTTTGTAAGCATCACGAAAACTCATTCATCATTTTACTAATTCATAAGCTTCTTTAGTAGCATATAGATCACTAGAACAAGAGGCTTCCAGTTTTTCTTTATTAACTCATAAATTTTTAATAACAAGACTTGAAATTCATAGAGTATCAATGACTAATTCTATTCATTTGATATAAGGTTCTTTTGTTAATTGAAAATCTCTATTATATCAACTCGGTAAATTTTTAAATATTTCTCTAACTTGAAAATCATAACCTAAAAATAAATTGGAGTTTCATCTAATTAATTCTACTACATCCCAATTTTTCTTTTGAGGCATAACGCTTGAACCAGTTTTGAAATAATCAGGTAAGCAAAAATAATCAAACTCCTTAGTAGAAAATAATAATAAATCAAAAGCAAGTTTTCATAAATCCATCATAACTTGAGATAAAGCTTGCAAAACAAAATTTTCAAATTTTCCTCTTGAATAAGCACAATACATAGGATTAGTTTGAGTTTTAGCAAATCACAAAATTTTAGTAGTATAATCTCTATCTAAGCCAAAAACATCCTCTCAAAATCCCGCTACACTTCAAAGTGGATTTTGATTATTTATTTTAAAAATAGTTTTAACCAATAACAAATCATCCTCCAATGAATTTTTGATGCTTCATAACCACATTCAAACAGTTGAAGGCATAGCTTTTTGCATATGAGTATAGCCTGGCATCTTAATATCTCAAATTTCAGATATTTTTTCTTCAAAAACCGAAATTAATTCATCAATCTTTAATATAATTTCATTTAATTTATCAATAGTAAACAAACGAGTAGTAACTAAAACTTGATCATTTCTTGACCTTCAAGTATGAATTTTTTTTCATACTTCTCAATAATTTTTAGTTAAATAAAACTCAATAGCACTATGACAATCTTCTTGTGATTTTAGTATTTCAAACTTGTTTTTACTATGTAGCTGAGAAATTTCATCTAAACCTTTAAATAAAGTTTCCTTTTCTTTTTTAGTTAAAATTCAAATCTTATTTAACATATCCACATGGGCTTTAGATCATCTAATATCATAAGTTATGAGTTTCATATCAAGTATATAGTCAACTCAAACAGTATAGTTCTCTATAGATTGATTAAGTTTAAAGCCCTTATTTTTTTGCCATATTTTTTTCATTTTTATAATAATTATATTCTATTTTCATGCATTGTATGCTGTTTTTTGTGATAAATTGTATATTTCAATAAATCAAGCACTAGAGTTTTGATTAAAATCCATACATTTATTAAATGTAGCTAAATTTTCATCAAATAAAGAATATTTTGAACTCAAGTTTTCAACAATAATATTTCATTTATAAAGTTTTACACTCACTTCTCATGTAACTTTTTTATTATGAGAATCTATAAAACTATTTATATTAGTCATAACAGGATCAAACCACTTAGCAGCATAAGTTAAATAAGCCCATTTAGTATCAATAAAATTTTTTAACTCATTTTCCTCACGAGTCGAGACTAATTGTTCCAAATTTTTATGAGCTTTTATCAATATGCTAGCAGCAGGATTTTCATATACTCCACGAACTTTTAGTCAAACAAATCTATCTTCTATCAGAGGAAAAACACCAATTCAATGTATAGCTCCAACAATATTTAATTCGTGAATAATATGAGAAAGTTTCTTAGTTTCTCAGTTTACAGAACAAGGTATTCATTTTTTAAATCAAATCTTGATTATCTCAGATTCATTTTTGGAGTTTTCTAATGTGTTACACCATTGTAAAATATTTGAAAATTTTGGTGTTAATTTTGGGTTTTCTATCTCTCATCATTCTCAAGTATTTCACCACATATTTTCATCATAAGAATAGGGTTTATCTTTTTCTTGTTTTATTGGAATAGCATTTTTTTGTGCATATTCTATTTGTTCATCCCTTCACATAGACCATTCACGAACTGGGGCTATAGTTTTTAGATTTGGGTTAAGTGTGGTTATATATCATTCAAAGCGAACTTGATCATTTCATTTTCAAGTGCATCAGTGAGCTATAACTTTACAATCGTATTTTTCCGCCATACAAACAGCAACTTCAGATATTATTATTCTTCATAAAGGTGTACTTAAGGCATATCATCATTGATAATCAGCATTAGATTTAATAGCTTGGGAAAGTAACTTATCAGCAAATTCGTCTTTTGCGTCATAGACAATAGCGTCTAGTGCTCACAAGTTTACAGCTTTTTGTTTTATGGCATCTAAATCATCTGCTGTTTGTCCTATATCAATGGTAAGAGCGATTACTCAGCATTTATATTCTTCTTGTATCCACTTAAGCATCATAGATGTATCAAGTCATCAGGAATACAAGAGTAAGCACTTATCAAATTCTCATTTTATAGCTTCATGAGAAGCTACTTTTTTGTATAAGGTATTATTTTCCATATTTCAAAAATTAAACAAATAAAAAATAGCTAAATGAAAATAGCTATTTTTTGATGTTTAAAACAATTTTTTACACAGCAAGAACAACCATTTTCATTTTTGAAAATAGTCTTCTTCTAAGTGATGTAGTAAATAAATTGTTCATAATTTTTTATTAAAATCTATGAATCTATAATATTTATTTTTAATTTCTTGTCAAATTTTGCGTGAAAAACCGTTGTGAATTCAAGATTGTAAAAAATTAATTTAATGATTTTTAGAATATTTTTAATCTTTTATACATCTAACTGAAAAGGCAAAATTTTTATGCCGACTATTCCTTTGTTCAGCAGAATGATTCCGATGAAATCCTATACCACGAGCAAGAGAATTATTAGTAGAACTCCATAAGTATGTATAGCTACCACGATGATAAAAAGAAAAACCATTATAGTGACGGTAACCCGCTATGGGTATTTTTAATTCTTGTACTAAGTTAGTATTGCTTATTTTATTAGTATATCATTTCCATCATAAACCATCACACTGAAATCAACCTCATGTCCTACAGGTTCTTCAGGCTAAGTAGTTTTCCAAGATAGTCCATTCTTGATCTGATGGCAAGTGATATCAATTCTTGCACGCTGTATTTTT
>CAWUJK010000012.1:0-33310 GCA_963922865.1 uncultured bacterium
GACATGAGATTGATATCAATGTGATGGTTTATGATGGAAGAATCATACTAATAAATCAAGCAAAACTAATATAGTAAAAGAATTAAGGATACCTTTATCTGGTCGCCGTCATAGTGGTGGTTCTACATTCTACGATCGTGGTTACAATACGCGCTTGTGGAGTTCCAGTCTTAATAGTTCTTACGCTCGTGGTAGGTACTTCTACCGGCGTAACTCTAGCGTTCACCGCGATTTCCGGAATAAGGCTTACGGTTTCTCGGTTAGGTGTCTAAAGGATTAAGTAATAGTCCAAGAGCTATAGCGATTGGTTACTATTACTTATGCATAGCTAAATTTTTAGCTTCGCTAAAAATATTCGATTTTTTGTTCTCTTTGTCTCTTTACGAGCGAAGCGAGTCGATTCAAAAAATATAGAAGTTGTTATAATAACAATTTCTTTGTTTTTTGTAATTATTTAACTAAATAAAGGAATATGAAAAAGCATAATTTTTATTTTAAAAATAGAGAGTAGAAATTAATTTAGTCTCTTTCTAATTCTAATCTCTTTCACATATACTTATTATCTCATAAATTAACTCACAATTTTTTTAAAGGTCATATTTCATAAGATAGATGTTTTAACTTTTCTCAATCTTCTTTAGGAATCTCTAATAAAACACTATAAATTATTTTTTTCTCTTCACTAGATAAATATATATATTTTAAATCGTTTATTCAACGTTCATATTGAAAAGAAAATAACTTTTGATAATCATATACTTTCTTATCAAATGGTCAATAATCCCATCTTATATATTCAAAATTAGTTAGCTGTTTTCAAGTATTTTTTACCATTTCTAGATCTATAAAAAATGGTATTTTCATATATTGCATTATGTCGGGAACTTTTTCTAATTTAGATAAAACTAAGTTATATATTTCTACTGTTCTTCTAGTAATACTATCATTAAATAAATAATCAAAACTAATATTTAGTCATTTTGATAATTTTCAAATAATATCAAATCAAGGTTCTCAGTAAGAACCACTTTCTAGCTGACTTATTTTATTTTGAGGTATTCAAGCTAAATTTCATAACTCTTTTTGAGTAAGTCATAAATCTTTTCTTCTTGAATATATTTTTTCTCATAGATTTATAAATCTATTATTTTTATCTCTAAATTCTCTAAAGTCCTCAGATTTTACAAGCTTATTTAGACCTTTAATTGAGTAACTCATAATCATTACTGTTTATATAATATTGTTTTTTTAAGCACTAAAGCTGTTTCAATTGATTGTTTAATCAATTTATCTAATTGCTTTTTCTTTGCCTTGTTATAACTGTTTTTATCCTTACTTCAATTTGGTTTTTCGTACCAATTAAGTAAAACTATACAATCAGTATCATAATCTATAAAATAGTTAATTCTTATAAGTATTTTTGAGAGGGAAATTCTAAATTCAAATAACTCTTCATCTCAAGTTTCATACAAAGGTTTAGCAATTGGAGGTACAGGTTTTCAATTATAATTATCCCTAATATGAAAAATAGAATTAATAATTGTCATTCTCCCATTATCATCTAAGTTTTCCATTAGTAGAAAAAACTTATTCTCTAACTCATTACCATTATATATTTTTATTAACATCTAAATTATATACCAAATTAGAAATAAAATCAAATTTATTTTATATATTTATTATTTTTTACAAATCAGTTAAAACCATATTTTAAAAATTAATTTTCAAATGGTATCCCCGGTAGGAATCGAACCCACGCAAGCCAAGGTCCGCGGCCTTGTGCTCTTCCACTGAGCTACGGGGACAAATTTATGAAAATTTATCTTTTAAAATAAAACTATTTTAGTATAATAAAAACAAAATATGAAGCAAACTAAATTGCCTTGGAAGTTTTATATTAATACTTAAAATAAATAAACAAATGGAAAAACTTAAACAAGATTTAGAGTGTAGATGATTTTTACACCAATATACCCATGAAAAAGTTTTTGAAGAATTTGAAAAAGGATGAAAAAATTTCTATTTTTGAGTTGATTGTAGTGCTAACTCTATGACTATTTGAAACTTTGTTGCGTTGCAAATGGCTATACATTTTATGTTGAGATGAAATAAATGTTTTTTGCTTGTAGGTTGAGCTACCTCTACTATATGAAATCCAAGTTGAAAAGATGAAGAAAGACCAATACTCTCAGAAGATGATTTAGTTAAAAATCAAGCTTGAATTAAGAAACAATTTGATTTGTTGGTAAAAAATGTTGAAAAAATAACATGAAAAAATCTAGACTATGAAATTGTAAATAATTATGATTTTTACAAAAATATGAATGTTTTGGATTTTTTAAAAGAAGTATGAAGATTTATGACTGTTAACTGGATGATTTCAAAAGATATTGTAAAAAAAAGAATACAAGACCCCAAAAAATGGATTAGCTATGCAGAATTTTCATACATGCTTATAATGTGATATGATTTTTATCATTTGTATAAAAATAATTCAGTTGTTCTAGAAGTAGGTTGAAGTGATGAATGGGACTGAATTTTATCTGGAATTGAACTTATATCCAAGAAAACTTGAAATGAAGCATATGGTGTTACAAACAAACTCATAGTTGATTCTAGTGGAAAAAAATTTGGTAAATCAGAGTGAAATGCTATATGGCTTGATAAAGAAAAATCTTCCCCATATTTCATGTATCAATATTTTATGAATGTGAGTGATGATGATATAGAAAGATTTTTAAAACTGTTTACCTACATGTCGCAAGAAGAAATAAAAGAAATATCAGAAAAACATTTAGAAAAACCAGAAAAAAGATCATGACAAAAACTACTTGCTTATAAAGTTGTTGAAATAATACATGGAAAACAAGAAGCAGATTTGGCTTTGAAAATATCTGACTTTATGTTTTGATGATGAGAAAAATTAAATATTTTAAAAAGCCTGGATGATAATGAGCTAGATACATTTAAAAATGCAATTTGATGATTTAAATATTTTTGAGAAAACCTATTTGATACAATAACTAAGTCTTGACTTGAGTCTTCTAATTCAAGTGCTAGAAATTCTATTAAATCTTGAGCTATTTATATAAATGAAGAAAAAATAGAAGATATTAATTATGATATTAATTCCAATTTTATAGATAACAAAGTAGTTTTAATTAGAAAATGAAAAAAGAATTTCAAAATTGTTTTAAAATAGCTTATAACTACAATTAATTATTGTATGTTTTGTATCTTAATAATAATGATTCATTAACATAAAAATATATTAAATATACTAAAACATGAAAGTCTAGTATAAAAATGTTAAAAACATTTGATTTTTTGTTAAAAAACGTATAGAATACCTAGGTCTTTCAATAATTTGAGTAAAAAAAGACATTATTTATAAAATTTATAATTTTTGTGTTTTATTTTTTAACATATACTATATGAAAAATACAAATAAAGGTTTTACATTAGTAGAACTTATAGTAGTTATCACTATACTTGCTATTTTAGGTACTATTGCATTTATATCTCTACAAGGATATTCTCAAGATGCTAAAAATTCTAAAGTAGCTTCTGATGTTAGAACCATTGTTACAGCTATAGAAACTAAGCTTACAGAAGCAAAAGCTAACTTTATTATGGGTGATGTTGTAGATACTACAAATGACTTATCTGCTACTAATGCTAACTGAGTTTCTTGAACTTATGGTTCAGGTGCAGCTTTAGGTACTGTAGGTACTTATAAAGTTGGAGGTATTAACTTTGTTGGTTTAAGACAAAACGGAGCTGATTTCAAAGATAATGATGGTAATCCTTATGTTGCTGCTATTGCAATTAAAGATTCAGATAACGCTTTTTATCAAGTTGCGGGTCAACAAAAAAATGCTGATGGATCATTTACTGCCGTTGTTAAAGGTAATTATGTACAAGTTGCTCCTACTGATGCTACTGGATTAATTTCTGAAAAATCAGGTAATACTTGAATTACTAATGGTCAAAGTCCAATTACAACTTTATACTAATATGGTAATATTATTATTAAAAAAGTTTGAATAAAAATAATTCAGACTTTTTTAATTGCCTATTTTTTAAATAGTATTACTATATCTATAACTTATTAATTTAGAATATATTGTAATATGTTATCAAAAAGAACTGCCTTTACTTTAGTAGAACTAATAGTTGTAATTACTATCCTTGCTATTCTAGCTACTATAGCTTTTATATCTATACAATGATATACTAGCTGAGCAAAAGATTCTAAAATACTTTATGATGTTAGAAATTTAACTTCTACTATGGAAATAAATTTATCAAAAGGTTGAGATTTGGATAATCTTGTTTTAAACGATAAGACTGAACTAAATTGAGTTAATACCTGAAAAACAGTATCTTTATGAGAATATAAATTATGAGACTTAAAGTATGAAGTATGAAGTTTTGATTTTAGAAAACTAAAAATAAACTGAGCTGATTTTGTTTATAAAGATTCTTGAATTGATAGACAATATATGTTTTGATATGTTAAAACTCCTCGTAAACTTTATTATGAGTTTGCTTGACAAACCTTGAATCCTGCTTGAAAATATAATATAATAATATCTTGAAATTATAGAGCTTTCGGTCCTACAGATGCTTCTGGACTTATAAGTGAAAATGGATTTTCAAAATGACTTACAAATTGAATGGTTTTGACATGAAGTTTATATTAAAAATTATCTAGCAAATTTGCTAGATAATTTTTAATATAGTGCTTCTTTAATTAATTTAGGATTGTTAGCGTACTTTATTGCTTCATCTTCACTTATAAATCACATTCATACCAAATCTATTATATCTTTTTCCAAAAGCTGCATTCAATCTCTTGATCAAGTTTGTAATATAGAAGGTAGCTGGTGCAACTCATTTTCTCTTATTAAATTTGCTACAGCTCAATTGTTTACCAATATTTCTTTTGCCATTTTTATTCAAGTACCATCTTTTGTTTTAAGAAGTCTTTGAGAAAAAATAGCAATTAAAGAGTCTGCTAATTGCATTCTTATCTGATTTTTTGACTCTGGATCAAAACTATCCATTATTCTTGTGATTGTTTGGTATGCTCATCTTGTATGCAAAGTAGATAAAACTAAATGACCAGTTTCGGCTAGAGTCAAAGCCATACTCATCTCTTCTGTAGTTCTCATCTCTCAAAAAAATATAACATCAGGGTCTTGTCTCATAGCTCACATTAGAGATGTTTCATAATTAGGAATATCTATTCATATTTCTTTGTGTTCTATTATGGATTTTTTATGATCATGTATATATTCTATAGGATCTTCTATTGTTATTATATGTTTTTCATAATTACTGTTTATATGATTTATTAGTGCCGCTAAAGTAGTTGTTTTTCAAGATCCTGTAGGTCCGGTTACTAAAATTAATCATTGTCAAAACTTGGTTACATCCTTATATATATCAGGTAAGTGTAATTTTTCTATATTTGGAATTTCAGCAGTTAGTAATCTTAAAACTATCATATAGTTTGATAGTTGAAAACTTATATTTGCTCTAAATCTTCTACCACTAAAAGTAAAAGAAAAATCCAAATTTTTATTTTTCATAAGCTCATTATGTTGATCTTGCGTTATTATAGACTGTGCAAACCCCATAGTATCTTTTGATTCCAATTTACTTGTACTTTCATCTATTGCTATTATTTCTCACCCGATTTTAACACAAGGATACGTTCAGGCTGTTATATACATATCACTACCTTCATTATCAATCATAACTTGTAATAACTGATCTTTTAATTTATTTTCTTCTAACATGTATTTTTCCATTTTTATTTTTTTATATATTAAAATTTTTATAAATTTTTTGCGACTTTACCCATTTCAAAGAATGGTAACATTATAGCTATTATAATCGATCACACTAAAAATCATACGAGCACTATTATTATTGGTTCCATCATACTTGATAGATTTCATATATATCTTTTTAGCTCTCAATTATAACTATGTCATATTTTTTCAAGTGAATTTGATAAACTTCATGTTTCTTCTCAAGTGCTAACTACATAAGCAAACTCTTCAGTAAATAATTTATTTAAATATACAGAATTTTCATATTCTAGGTTTAATCATAACGATTTGGAAATAGTAAGTCAAAGTTCTACTTCATTTTTTATTCTTATTAACTCTTTTTTATAACATAGATTTGAGACTACTTGGCTTGATATTTTGAGCGATTCTAAAAGTAGAACTCATGAGTTTAAAAGTATCGTAAAACTTTTTATAAAATATACTATATTTGATTGCTTAACTATATATCAAAATATTGGCATTTTTATTGCTATTTGTGAAAAAATACTTCTTCAAATATATGTTTTGTTTAATAGTTTGAATGTTATTATCAATCAAATTATGGTTCATATTATTATTAAATAATCGTTTTTTAGGAAATCTGATATAGATACTACAAATTTAGTTGGTCATGGAAGCTCTGCTCATGCTTTAGTAAAAGACTCTGTTACTCTAGGAACTATAAATATCATCATGAAAGTAACCATTGCAATTGTAAGAAATAGTAATATGGATGGGTATATCATGGCTCATTTAACTTTTCATTTTAACTCTAAGCTTTCAAGCATACTTTGATCTAACTCATCCAATATGTGTCAAAGTTTTCAAGTCTTTTCTCATACTTTTATAAGAGAAATCGTTAGTGTATCAAATACTTTTGGATATGATGACATAGTTTCATTTATGGCTATTCAGTGATCTATGTTATCTTTTATTTCTTTTACTATATTTTTTAAATGATTATTTTGTATTTGTTTATTAAGTATGTTTAGTGCTCATTTAATATCAATTCATGAGTTTAAGAATATAGAAAATTTATTTATAAACTGCCATACTTCTTTTTTTGATACTCAGTTAAATAAATTAATTTCTATATTTGAAATAGATTTTTGCTTTTTTGCTTGCTTTCATTGTAATTCTCTAGCCTTAAAAAGAATCTTAACAATTTTTTCATTGTTGAAGTTTCAATCCTTATCAAAAAATGTGTTTCAAAATAGACTCATTTTTATAAGTTTCAATCTTTAGAAATAATATTTTCAGCCTCTTTTATTACTGTATCATAGTCTCATTTTTTCATCAATTCTTTCATTAAATTGAATTTACTTTTTATTCTTTCTTCTTTTAAAGATATTTTATATTTTTGTGTATTTTCTATCGCTTTTTTTAAATAATAGTTTATCTTAGGATGAACATATCATTGTTTTATATATCTTTTTGCCTCACTTTTTAGTTTTAATATTTCTCAGGTTAGCCATAACTGTTCAAGTTGCTTTACTATACTTTTTAATTGATTTTCTTGTTTTATTACTTTTAGTTCTTCTTTTATCTCTTCTTTTGTTTCTCATTTTAATTTTCTAATATCTTTCTTGGTAATTGATTTTATTTCTCATATTTCTTCTAAAAACTCTTCTTTACTTTTTATCTTATCTTTATTTGGATTTCTTTTTAATAGTAATATAGTCAAATCATCATCAAAACTGGCTCATCATCTAAAATTGGTTGTATCTTTTATTATATACTCATATATTTTTTTAATATCTTTTTCTAAAGTTGCAACTGTTTTTAGAGTTTCTTCTAATCTATCTATTCAATAAAATTCTCATTCTAGAGATTTACTTTCAGCTATTCAATCACTATAGGTTAACAAAATATCATCTGCTAGCATTTCTATCTCATTTACCTTTATATTTTTTTCTTCTTTTATTATTCTGATTCATGCTGCTAATCATCATGGAATTACTCTTTCAATTTCTTTTTTATCGCTTCTATATATAAGTATTGGCTCGTGTCATAATCATACGAATTTTAGTTTATTTGTTTCTTGTTTAAATATTTCAAAAAATATTCATGTGATAAAATTCATTGTTTTTAAATCTTGTTTTAATCAATTGTTTATTTCATATATTAGTTTTTTTATATCCACTTTCTCAGCCAATTGATTAAAAAGTCTTGTTAGAAGTGTTATTACAAATCACGCTTTTACTCAATGTCAAGTTGCATCTCATATAAAAAAGGTATATTTTTCTTTTGTCTCACTAAATCAAAATGTATCTCCAGATATTTTATGAGCTCATAGAGTTTTACCATATAAATCATATCAAATTAAATTTTCCCTGGATATATCTTTTATAAGTCATTTATGTATATTTTCAAGCTTTGCTGAGGCTATATCATTTTTTACTTTGTCTTCTTCTTCTAGTAATAAATTTATTTCATCAATCAATTTTTTCCTTTCTATATTTTGTTTTATCTTTTTATAAAAACTAAATTTCTCTTTTATTTTGTCAAAAAAGCTTTTTTCTTGTGCTTTTTTCTTTTTTTCTTCTTCCAAAGTCTTACTAACCTCTTCTCATATAAGCTTTAATGCCTCTATCTTTGCGTTTTGTTTTAATTTTTCTTCTTCCTTTTCTCTATCTTTTTCTATCTGTTTTAAGATAATTTTTTTTTCTTTGTTATAAAAATCAATAACAAATTTGTTTCATGGATTTTCCTTTAAAAAATTTTGTAATAACTTTATAGCGCTACTAGCTTTTCAAGTTTTAGCTAGGTGATTAGTTTCTTTTTTTATATTTTTAAATCTTATATCAAATCTTTGTTTTTCTATTTCTGTTTCATATTTTTGTTTTTCTTCTTTACACTCTTCTATTAGTTTTTCTATTTCTTTTTGCTTTTTCTTATATTTGTCTTTTATTTTTTCTTTTTCTTTTGTTATCAGTTCATTTTCATCTGTTTGTTCAATATTGTCCATTAGATCTCTATATGAGGTTTCTTCTTTTATGCTTATTTCGTTAAGTGCTTTTTCGGCTTTTGCAAACTCATAAGTGGATATGAAAATTTCTATTGTCTTTATTGCTGCTTTATAATTTTTTATTTTTTGTGTTTCTACTTTTTTAATTTGTTTTGATTTAAAAACCCTACTTAAAAAACTTTTCTTTTTTTCTTTTGTTAGTTTGTCTTGGTTCATTTCATTATCTATAATTTTTGTTTTATCTATTTCTTGAGTTTGTTTTATTTCTGTTTTTTCTTGTTTTTTCGGATTATTTTTAAAAATATTTAACATATACTTATTGGTTTATATTAGTTTGAATGCTTCTTCTATTGTTGTTTCTCAAAGAAGAGCTTTTAATAATCAGTCTTGTACTATTGTAATCATTCAGTGCTTTATGGCTTCTTCTTTCATCTCGTTATCTGAAGCTTCATTTAGTATTAATGGTTCTAAGTAATCTTCAACTATTAATACTTCATGTATTCAAAGTCTTCATTTATATCATGTGTTGCTACATTTTTCACATCATGCTCATTTATAGAATTGTAAATTATTTATGCTTTGCTCATCTAAAATAGGGGATAAATATTCTTTTACTTTTTCAAAATCAATTTCTTTAGGGCTAAATTTTTCTTTACAATTTGAACATATTTTTTTTCAAAGTCTTTGGGATATTACCATTTTCATTGCAGAACTTATAAGAAAAGGTTCTACTCACATATTTATTAGTCTTCATATTGTTCAAGGTGCTGAGTTTGTATGTATTGTTGATAGTACCAAATGTCATGTTAGTGCAGCTTCAACTGCTAAAGTAGCTGTTTCTTTATCTCTTATCTCTCATACCATTATTATATCAGGGTCTTGTCTAAGTAGAGTTCTAAGTCCAGAACCAAAAGTATATCATATTTCCGGTTTAACTTGAGATTGGTTTACATACTCTATATCGTATTCTATAGGATCTTCTAGGGTTGATATATTGTATTCTAAGGGGTTATAATTTTTTAATATTCAAAATAATGTGGTAGATTTTCAAGAACCTGTAGGTCATGATACTAACATTATTCAATATTTGCTTTTTAGTGCTTCTCTAACTTTTTTTAAATTTACATCTATAAGTCCTAATGCCTCAATATTTGTAAGACTTGAATCTTGTTTTAATATTCTCATTACTACTTTTTCTCAGTATTTCGTAGGAAGGGTAGAAAATCTTATATCAACATTTTGTTTTTCTTCCTCATATTCATAAACTATTTTTCAATCTTGAGGTTTTTTATTTTCATCTATTTTTACTTTTGCAAGAACTTTTAGTCTAGTTGTTACTGCTGAATTGTTACGATGATCTATTTTGTCATATATAAAAAAATCTCAATCTCTTCTAAATCTTATCATTATAAAATCTTCATTTGGCTCTATATGTATATCAGAAGCACCATATTTTATTGCAAATTTAAATATGTTGTCTATATAGCTTACAACATCTCATAAATCTTTTTTTATGATCATTCAAATAAGCTTATCAGGGTTTTGCAGGATTATTTTCTCCATGTATTTGCATTTTTTATATATCTTACTTGATATATAATATCATATACTTGTAAATAAGTTAAGTTTTTGTGGTTTACAAAACGCTAAAATTATATTTGATATAGTTTTTTGAAATAATTAATCTTATTTATTATTTATTATGAACTTTTTTAGTTTGTTTTTTTTGGAGTTTTTTATTTCTTTTTCTATTTCTTTGTTAAAGCTTTCCATATTTTTATATTGATTTTCTTTGTATATTATAATTTCTTTTCCATCTATATTTTTTACTTTATAATTTATAGTGAAACCTAATTTTTTTAGCGTTTTTTCTATTGTAGTTTCTTCTGTTTTTGGATTTTTTTTCAACTCTTTTTGCTTTTTTAATTTATTTTTTTCTTCTAATAATTTTTTTCTTTGTTTTTCGTATTGTAAGCATTTTTTAAGACTAACTTTACACACTAGCGCTTCTTTTGCTTTTATTAGATTATTTTTGTAGTTTTTTAAGTTGTGTATTTCTGGCGCTATAATAAATAGAATTGCTATTACTATTGTGCTTGGAATTATTACTATCATCACAAATCCTAGTCTAGTTTTTGGTTTAATATAATCTTTTATTTTTTTGAACTTTTCTAATATACTGGTTTTTTCTCTATTAAATTCTGATTTATAATTAGCAAATAAATCTTGTTGTTTTTCTGCTTTTAGTTTTTTGTCTTTTTCTTGTCGTTCTTTTTCTCTTTCCTTTTCTTGTTTCATTTTTTCTTCTTCTTGTTTTCTTTTTTCTTGATCTAATTTTTCTTTTTTATTTAACATATTGGATAGATCAATTTTTTTTTCATTAGGGTCTTTTATTTCATTTGATGTTTTTTCTATTTTTTTTACCCTTTCTAACTCTGTATTACTATCCTTTGATGTTTTATTTTTATCATCATTGGTTTTTTTTCATATAATAGCTCATAGATTAAGTTTGAAAGGTTTTTTATCTAGCATTTTTTTAAATTTAATTAAAATATTGTACCTTTATCAATATGATACAATATTTTGTTATTTTAGTCAAAAAATATAGCTAATTTTTTTTTTTACTTTATAATGGTTGGAGTAGAGGGATTCGAACCCCCGATAACGGATTCAGAGTCCGTGGTCTTACCACTTGACGATACTCCAAAAAATAAAGAAGCGTCTAAAATCACTTCTTTATTTTCATTAGTATAAATTTACTATTTTAACTCAACAGAAGCACCTGCTTCTTCTAGTTTAGCTTTTATTTCATCAGCTTCAGCTTGTTCACAATTTTCTTTAATAGCTCCTCAATTATCTGCTAAATCTTTAGCTTCTTTTAAACCAAGACCAGTAATTTCTCTAATTACTTTTATAACAGCAATTTTAGAAGCACCAGCTGATGTTAACTCAACATTTTTAGTTGAACTCTCAGCCTCTCATCCTTCTGCTCAAGCAGCAGCCATCATAACAGGAGCAGCAGCAGATACACCAAACTCTTCTTCCATAGCTTTAACTAAATCGTTTAACTCAACGATTGATAGTTCCTTCACTAAATTCATAATGCTTTCAGCATTTTTGCTTAAATCAGCCATAATAACTTTATTAAATTTTATAAATATATTTAGGTTCTAACTTTTATATATTAAAATAAGTAAAAATGTATTTTGCTTAATTAATAGTTAGTAACTAACTCCCTTAAAACAAAGGAATCAGTATACAAAATATTAATTATACAGTTTTTTCTTCTTCTTTAAGAGTTTTTGTAGATTCAGTTTCAATTTTTTCTTCATTTTTAGTTTCTTTAATTTCTTCTTTAGGAGTTTCTTCATTTTTAGTTTCAGTAGTAACTCACTCTGCTTTGTCTTTAGCAATAGCATCTAATACTCTAGCAAAACTTGACATAGGAGATTGCATAGAACCAACTAGTCTTCATAGAAGAGTTTCTCTTGATGGCATAGAAGCTATTACTTTAGTTTCTTCTGCATCTTTAATTTCTCAATCTAAAAAGCAAGCACTCCAAATTATTTTATCTTTTAATCATTTTTTTGAAGCATTAACTTTACTTAAACCAGATATAGCATCTTGAGTTGATATAACTAATGCTATTTGATTAGGTAGAAATTCATCTTTTATCTCAACATCAAATACCTCTTTAAAAGCTATTTTTATCAAAGTTTTTTTAGCTACCATAAAGCTAGCTCAAACTTCTCTTAAGCTTACTCTTAAATTTGTTATTTCCTCAACAGATAATCCTAAATTGGAAGTAAAACCAACTGATTTAGAATCTTTAATTAACTCTTTTATATTGTTTAATACTTCTATTTTTTGTCATTTAGTTAGAGCCATATTAATTATTTGTTATATTTTAGATAAAAAATTCTCTTTTTTACGGTAAAAAAGAGAATTTAGTTTTTTAACTATTTTCTTTTAATTTTACCTCGGTAGGGCTTAATTTGCCTACTGTCTACAATAAATTTCCTAGAACGTGAGCTCATTATATTCAAAAAAAATATAAGTCAAGTCTCTTTGTTTATAATTTCATGTATTTAAGCTTTTTTGTTTTTAAGTTCTTGCGCTTTTTTCATTCTAGCGTAGAATTTGTCAACCGCACCAGTTTTAAGTATTTTTTGTTCTCCTGTATAGAAAGGGTGACATTTTGAACATATCTCTATTCTAGTATCTCAACTTATTGTTGATTTTACATCAAATTCTGCTCCACAAGAACAAGTAACTTTAACTGATTTTGATTCAGGGTGTATTCATTTTTTCATAATTCTTAATTTTTTATTTATTGGCCTAGTACCAAATAAAAATATAAATATATATTGGATTGCTTTTTTAAATTATTTAAGAAATGGTGCCCAAGGAGAGACTCGAACTCTCACTCGATTAAGAACTGGCTTCTAAGGCCAGCGTGTCTACCAATTCCACCACTTGGGCTTAAATATAAAAATTTAATGGTGGGCAGAGAGGGATTCGAACCCCCGAAAGCAAAGCTAAAGGATTTACAGTCCTCCCCATTTGGCCACTCTGGAATCTGCCCTTATAATTAAAGAATTTTTAGAACTTTTTAGTCCTAAAAAATTCTTAATATTATTTTAATGGAGCCAATTATCGGATTTGAACCGATGACCGTTCGCTTACAAGGCGAATGCTCTACCAACTGAGCTAAATTGGCAATTTTTAATTGCAAGGGGTATCTTATAAAAAAAGACTCATAAGTCAAATTTTTTTGCTTTGTTTTCTTTAAAAAATAATTGCAAATTAGTTTTTTGCCCATAATATGAATAATATTTTTTTGTAATTTATATTATGCTTCAAGATAGAATAAAAAACTTTTTAGATAAAAATTCATCTAAAAAAAAGATAATAGTTGTTTATTGACCAACTGCTTGTTGAAAAACTAGTTTAGCTGTTGATATAGCTAAACAACTTAAAACTGAAATTATTTCTACTGATTCTAGGCAAATATTTAAGAATATGGATATTTGAACTGCTAAAGCTACAAAGCAAGAAATGTGATGAGTAAAACATCATATGATTGATATAATATCCCCAAATGAGCAATACAGTGTTTGAGAATTTAAAAATGAATCTGAGAAGCTCATAAAAAATTTACACAAAAACGATTATATACCTATTTTAGTTTGATGAACTTGACTTTATATAGATAGTTTGATTTATAATTTTGATATTCCAAAAATTCCTGCTGATTGGAATTTGCGAAAAAATCTTGAAAATCAAGCGAAGCAATTTGGTAATGATTATATATACAATCAATTACTAGAAATTGATCCAAAATACGCTAAAACTTTACATCCAAATAACCTAAACTATATTATTAGAGCAATAGAAATTAAAACTCTTAGTTGAAAATCAAAATCTGAATTTATTTGAAATAAAATCCTTAAATATGATGTTTTATTTATTACACCCTACGATTGAGATAGAGAAAAACTTTATGAAAGAATAAACTTGAGAGTTGATATAATGTTTGAACAATGACTTTTGCAAGAAGTCGAAAAATTATTAAAGATTTATAGCAGAAATGAATTTAGTATGAAAACTATTTGATATGAAGAAACTATAAGTTATATTGATTGAGAAATAGATTTTGAGCAAACAAAAGAATTAATTAAAAAAAATTCTAGAAATTATGCAAAAAGACAATTAACTTGGTTTAGAAAATATGATAAAAAATAAAAAATTAATAAAAATTTTAATAAGGGTAATAAAATCTATATTTATTTCCTACTTAATAGTAAGTGTATTCTTATTTTTCTTTCAGAAAAATATGCTTTATTTTCCAAGTAGTAAGGATTTTTATTCATGTGAACATTTTTCAGACTCTCAAAAAGCGGTTTACAAATGAACTAGATTTTATAAACTAGATTGAGAAAAAAATAATTTAATAGTTTTTTTTCATTGAAATGCTGGAAGAGCTTGTGATAGAATTTTTATATTGGATATGCTCAAAGAAACTAAAAACAGTATTTTATTTGTGGAATATAGCTGATATGCAGAATCTAATCGTCAAGCTGATTTAAAAAGTATTTTGAAAAATGTTTTAGAAATTTGAGAATATATTTCTTCTAAGTCTTATGATAATGTTTATGTTATGTGAAGAAGTTTATGAACTTGACCTGCGAGTTATTTTGCACAAAATTTTAAAACAGATAAACTATTTTTAGTCTCCCCCTATGAGCAATTATATAAAGTAGCTCAAGAAAAATATCCTTTTTTTGCTGTTAAATTACTTTTTACACAAAATTATAACAGTAGTTACTATCTAAAAAATTATAAAAATAAATTACTTATAATTCACTGAAAAAAAGATAGGGTAATACCATACAAGCACGCTTTAAGTTTATATAATAGTATTATAAGTAGTAATAAAAAAATACTTGCTTTGGAGGATAAAAATCATCATAATATTTTTGATGATTTTAAAACTAGAGAAGCTATAATAGAGTTTTTAAAATAAGAATTATAACAATGAAAATATTAGCTTTTGAAACATCTTGTGATGATACTAGTATAGCAATTTTTGAGAATGAAAAATTGCTTTTTATGGATACAAAAAGTCAGATTAAAACACATAATAAAACTTGATGAGTTGTCCCAGAAGTCGCAGCTCGTGAACACGCAAATTCTATTTTTGATGTTTTGGATAACGTATTGAGGTCTTCAAAAATAAATTTACAAGACATAGATTATATAGCAGTAACAAAAACCCCATGATTAATTCCTAGCCTACTGACTTGATTGACAGTTGCTAAAACCCTATGAAATATTTTAGATATTGATGTGATTGAAATTAACCATATACAAGCTCATATTTTTGCCAATTTTTTGGATAGAAACAAAGAAGATATAATTTTTCCTTTAGTTTGTTTAACTGTTTCTGGTGGGCATAATGAAATTTATTATATGAAAAATATGTTTTCTATGGAACTTTTATGAGCAACTCAAGATGATGCTGCATGAGAAGCTTTTGATAAAGTGGCAAAAATGATGTGACTTTGATATCCTTGAGGACCTATTATAAGTAAGTTGGCAAGTGAGTATACAGGCGAGAACTTAAATCTTTTCCCTAGAGTATGGCTAAAAAAAGATAGTTATAATTTTAGTTTTTCATGACTTAAAAGTGCGGTTAAAAGAGAAATTGATAAAAGATGAGAATTAAGTTTGCAGGATAAAAAACAAATGGCTTTTGAGTTTGAAAGTGCAGTTATAGATGTACTTGCTTACAAGCTTGTAAATGCTTGAGTTAAAAAATGAGTGAAAAATATAATGTTAACCTGAGGTGTAAGCGCAAATAACAAGCTAGTTGATATTATTTCTCAAAAGTCTAAAGATAAGAGCTTGTGATTCTTTTTTCCAGTTAAAAAATTATATTGTTGTGATAATGCGGCTATGGTAGGGATTAATGCTTATTATAAAATAATAAATAAATTGGTGTAATATATTTTTGTATATAAATACTAAGGTTTTTTCTAAAAATTTTTAACTGTTTAATAGTAATAAACAAATAGTAAAATTTTATCTTTGAAATTTAATATCTTATTAATGTGAGGTGAGTATAATGAAGTGTTTTATGTTATATAAATGGCTTAAAATAGGGGAAAAAATCATTTTTTCTTTTGACTTTCAAAAATTTTTTTTTATCATGTTTTTATGTATTTAGCTAGTTGCTTTATGGGAGGTTAAAATAATTAGTTAAATACTATTAGTTTTATGAAAATAAAAGAAAAACTTGGATTATATTCCAAGTTTTTCTTTTATTTTTAAGTTGTCTTTTAAAAATATGTTACCAGGTTCAGTTAGTATATTTTTTATCAATTTATCTCAATAATCTAGTCTTTCATATAATTCTTGAGTTGTTATTATTGCATACTTTACTTTTCTCCCATAAAATATTTTATTCACAAATTTAGCAAATTCTTTTTTATCTATCTCTCATATAAGAAATATATCTAGAATTGTTTTTGTTTGATCTACTAGTTTATTTTTTACTGCTTTGTTTATTATGATAAGTTCAAGTAGTGTCTCTTTTTTAAAAAATTCTTTTATTTTAATAAGAGGATTATAAGATTTTAAGAAGATAGATGCGAAATCTTGAATTAGTTCAAAATTTTCATTTAAATAAAATATTTTCTTTTTTAGATGAGACCTTGATTTTAGTATACCAAGCTCTCAAAGATTATCTAACTCTCTTTTTACTGAGTTTATTTGTTCATCAAGCTCTCTTGATAATAATCTCATATGAAACCCTTCATTATTTCAATTTTCATATTCTAAAAAAAATTTTTCAAGTATTTTTGCTCTAGATTTTGATCAAAATATTTTAGATAGATCTATATTCTTCATTTATATGTAAAAATTATTTAAACATTTTTTATCTAAATATATTAATATTTAGTAATAATTCAAAAAAAAATAGAAAAAAGTGGTTGTATAACCACTTTTTTCTATTTTTCTGGATTGGAGCTAACTATTTTTTCTTCGTAGTAGCTTGCAAGAATTTGTATTCATACATGTTCTACTCATGCAAAAAATAATCATTGTCAAACAGACGCGTTTAGTAAAATATATTTTTCTTGTTCTGTCAATTTAAATATGTTTTGTAAAGCATCTATTGACGCACTAGATTGTTTTAGCAATATCTGTATTGATGAGTTTGTTACAATAGCTTTTCAGTACTTACTTCCAACAAAATCTTCTATATCCTGAGTTATTGTGGTTATTCAAAGATTATATTTTCTTGCTCTTTTTACAAGCCCGAAAAGAAATTGTGCTGAGTCATCATGTTGCATTATATTCCAAGCTTCATCTATTACCAGTAATCTTTTCTTATTACTAGATTTAACTTTGTTCCATATATAATTTAGCACTACATACATCGCAGTTGGTCTCATTATATCACTTAAATCTCTAACAGAGAATACTTGTAATCACTCTTTTAGGTCTATGTTTGTTTCTTGAGAAAATATTCATGAAAAGATTCAATTTGTATATTTTTCTAATTTTAGTACAAGTGATTTGGCTCAATCCATTGTTTCCAAAACATCTTGCAAATCTTTCATTATTGGTATTTGCTTATTTTCAGCATTGTCATTTTCCATAGTTATTCATTTCAAACTATATGTTGTGATTATGGCTTTTTCCATTATTGACTCTTCTGTTGCGTCCAGTTTCCCAAGCATTAGATTCATAAGACCTAATATTGAAATTATAGCTGACCTTAATAAATCCCCTGGTTTTTCATCTACATCTTTTAATCATAATGGTAAATCAAACGGATTAATTCTTTGATTTGAGTTCAATGATACATCTAGATAACTTCATCATACTGTGTCAACTAAGGCTTTATATTCATTTTCAGGATCTATTACTATAATGTTAGTTCACATCATAAGACTTCTAAGTATCTCTAGTTTTACAGCAAAAGATTTACCTCAACCTGATTTAGCAAACACACACATATTTGCATTTTCTGACCTAAATCTATCATATAAAATTAGTGAATTGTTGTGGGTATTTACTCAATATAATATTCCATCATCATGTGATAGTGTTGAACTTGAAAAGGGAAATGTTGTTGATATACCTCAAGTAGACATATTTCTATATACTCAAATTTCATCACGAGCAAATGGTCATGTTGATATAAATCCTTGCATACTTCTTAGGTATGCTTGTTTTTGAAGAACATTCCTTCAAGATAGGATTGTTTCAATATTTTTTCCAATTTTTTCTAGTTTTTCTAAAGAATCAGAATATATTGTTATATAAATAGATAAATGGAAATATTTTTCTTCTCATCTCGTAAGTTTGTGTCTTAGTTCTTCTACATCTTGTATTTGAGCATCTATAGCAGGATCGTTTATAAGTCATTTATCATGATTTATACTTCTTTCTGAGTTTAGTTGTACTAATCTCTTTTTTAGAAACTTTTGAATAAAAGCTGAATCTATTGGGTATGTAAAAAGGCTCATGTCAAATTTAACATCCAAATTTATAACTGGAGATAACCAGTTTCACTCTAAAAAAGTAGGGTATGCGTATACAAAAAATGTTTTTGCAAAGGTGTTATTTATTTGTATGTGATTTGCAGATTCTTTTAAAAAAGCTGGAGATATAGCATCTTTTAAAAAAGCTAGAGCTTCCTTGTATTCTTTTTCTATTTCTATTAGTTTTTGTTTTTCGTTTTTGTCTAATTTTTCGTTTTCTTTTTCTGCTTTATTTATTGTCTCTTTTTTCTTTTTTTCTTTTTCTGCTGTTTCTTTTTTCGTTTTTATATCAGCTTCACTTGACTCAAAAGTAGATATATCTCAAGTGTATCTTTTTTTTACCAATTCTAATAATTTTTCATTTTTATCTGACACTTTTTTGTATTTAGTACTAAATATTTATATTGTATTTTATAGCTTGTCATTGTTTTGTAAAGTCTCAAAACTTTTTTTGTCTTGTCAAAATAATTAAGAGTTGTTTAATAATAAAACTATTTTTTCAAATTTGAAACTCTTTTTAAGTTTTTTTGCCCTAAATAATTATTTTTATATAATAAAAATTAAAATAATTAAATAAAACGCAATGTTAGAGAAAACTTCAATTAAATGAAATATAATAAAATTTGATAGAAAAACTATAAATTTAGATATTGAAACTATATTAAGCAAAAAATTTTTCAAAAAAGATTTTCTACCAAATGACATAAAATCATTACATGATCCTTATCTTTTTTTAGATATGAAAAAAGCGGTAAATAGAATAAAAAAAGCTAAAGAAAACTTTGAAAAAATCTTTATTTTTTGAGATTATGATGTTGATGGAGTTACAAGCACATCTATTTTGATGCATTTTTTTGTTAAAATATGACTAAATGTAAGTTATAGATTACCAGATAGAGTCAAAGATTGATACGGGTTAAAAAAATACTTTATTGATGAAGCAAAGAAACTGTGAGTTAGTCTTATAGTTACTGTTGATTGTTGAACTCGTGATTTAGAGATTATAAAATACGCAAAAAGATCTTGAATTGATATAATAGTAACTGATCATCATAGTGTTCCTGAAACTATATCAAATGAGGCAGTTGCTATAATTAACCCTAAAAGAAAGGACTGTAATTATCCTTATAAGGATCTAGCCTGAGCTTGAGTTGCCTTTAAGCTTATGCAAGCTTTGGCTTTAGATTATTTAGATAAAAATGAATATGAAAAATATTTGATTCAATCAATAGATATTTGTGCTATTTGAACTGTTGCTGATTGTATGATTTTAACTTGAGAGAATAGACTTATAGTAGAGCTTTGATTAAAGCAGGTGAAAAACTCTAGATCTAGATGAATAAGAACTCTTTTGGAACAACATTTAGATACGGATTTAGATGCAGATGTTTTTTCGTTTGTGATTTGACCAAGGCTCAATGCTGCCTGAAGAATGGATAGTCCTTATAAGGCTGTGAATTTGATTTTAAACAATACTGACTCAGTAGAAAAAACTTTAAGAGAGATAGAAGCTTTAAATGAAAAGAGAAAATTTTTCACTAAACAATTTTTAGAAGAAGCTGAAAGTAAAATAAATAAAAAAGATAATTTAATTTTTTATGTCAGTCAAGATATACCTCATTGAATAATGTGAATAGTTGCCTGAAGAATAACAGAAAAATACCATAAACCTTGCATAGTTTTAAAAGAAGAACAAGAGAAGTTAGTAGCAAGCTGTAGAGCTCCTGAGTATTTTTCTATTATAGATGTTTTAGATAAAAGAAAAAAATTCTTTTTGGCATTTTGATGACATAAGCAGGCTGCTTGATTTACCATTTCTAAAGATAAATTTATAAATTTTAAATCCAGCATACTTTGAGAAGTAAATAAGCTTGATTTTTCAAAAAATAAAAAAGAGATAAAAATTACAAAAATAGTAAAACTAGATGAAATATGATTTAATTTTTTATCTAAAATAAATAAATTTAAGCCTTTTTGAATATGAAATGTAAAACCTACTTTTATGCTTGAAAATTTACAAGATTATAAGTTAGAATTTTTATGAAAAGATACTAGAGATCATTTGAAATTTTCCACAAAATATTGATTTAAAATATTTGCTTTTTATATGTGAGAATTTTATGAGAAAATAAAAAGAGAGACTAGAGATTGAAAAAAAATAAACTTAATTTTTGAGATTTGAGAAGATAATTGGATGTGAAAAAAAAGTTTAATGTTGAAAACTATTGATTTGATTTTATATTAAAATTTAATTTAGCTTTTAATTTTTTATATATTTTTATTTTTAAATTTTTCTTTCTTTTTCTATTTATTTGTTTTAATATTATATGTTCTTATAAAATATTAAAATAATTTTACTTTAAACATAAAAACCAAATGAACATACTTTAGTATGTTCATTTGGTTTTTATAAGGCTCTCATAATTTCGAGTTTTTACCATTGAAAATATATAGTAACTTGATTTTTAGTTTTTTTTCTTCCAAGTAGAGCGATCTATTTTACTCATAAGAGCAAAAATGTTTGCTCCTCATCCGCAATCACACAATATTTGATTTGTTTTTCACTCTATTACACCTCTTAATTGTTTTAAATCTTTTTCACTTATAGTAGTGTTTGATCCTTTGTTTTCACAATTATCATTCTTATCTAAACTAAAACTCCCTACATTATCTACATCTAACATAATTTTTTTATTTAAAATTTAATTTTGTAGTTAGCATATTATTAAAGAAATTATATATGTCAAACTTTTTTTTGCTATATATTTAACAATTTAATTTTGAAATATTATAAATATTGTTTATAATCAAAACTAGCTAATAATTTAAGTTTAAAAAAGTTTATGATTTATGATGAAAATTCAGTTTGGAAAGAGTTTGAAGAAAATGATATAACTCATTCAGCAACACATTATTTGTTTGCTGTAGAAGAATTATTGACTTCAAATTGATATGCTAGAGCTGTTGATATATCAAAAAAACTTGATATAACTCCTTGAAGCTGTTCTATATGAATAAAATCTTTGCTTAAAAAATGACTTTTACAAGAAGATGAAAATAAGTTTATAAAATTGACAAAACATTGACAGGAAATAGTTGAAAGAGCTAGAAAAAATAGAGAATTATTTACAAAATTTTTTATGCAAAACTTAAATGTAGATGAAAAAAATGCTGTAATAAATGCTTGTAAAATAGAACATCTTATATGAGAAGAAATAACACTAGGTTTAGATAAATATCTTAAATAAATGCTTTTTTTAAAAAAGTTAAGGTAAAATAAAAATATTTGCAAAAAATTATAAAGTATATAATATGTTTATATACTTTATAATTTTTTATTTTTCAAATGCGACACATAAATGTATGTTTTTATAAAACTAAGATTTGAGAAATGGTATTGGGATCTTTTGATTCTAAAATTTGTATACTTGATTTTAGATATAGAAGAATGAGAAAAACTGTTGATAATAGATTAAAAAAACTTTTAGCTTGTGATTTTGTAGAAAAAGAAGACTTAATTTTATCACAAGCAAAAAAACAATTGGATGAGTATTTAGCTTGAGAAAGGAAAAAATTTGATTTGCCTATTTTACTTGCTTGAAGCGATTTTCAAAAAGAAGTTTGGGAAGCCTTGCTAAAAATAAATTATTGAGATACTATTTCCTACCTAGATTTAGCTAAAAGTATGGGCAAAAAAGAGGCTGTAAGAGCTGTTGCAAATGCAAATTGAGCTAACTCTATTGCTCTAATAGTCCCTTGTCATAGAGTTATTGAAAATGGGTGATGATTAGGCTGATATTGATGATGAATAGCTGTAAAAAAAAGATTATTGAAATTAGAAAATACAAATAAATAATTTTTTTAATAGAATTAAAAACTATGAAAAGATGCGCTTGGGTAAATAAAAATAATGAACTTTATATAAAATATCACGATTTAGAATGGTGAGTACCCGTTCATAATGATATAGTTTTTTTTGAGTTTTTAATTTTAGAATGAGCTCAAGCTGGTCTTTCTTGGGAAACTATATTAAAAAAAAGGGAAAATTATCGTAAAGCTTTTGACGGCTTTAATCCAAAAATTATTGCTAAATATGATAACCTAAAAATAGAAGAATTATTAAATAATCAATGAATAGTTAGAAATAAACTTAAAATAAACTCAGCAATAAAAAATGCTAGAGTATTTTTAGATTTACAAAAAGAGTTTTGAAGTTTTGATAAATATATTTGGTCTTTTGTTAAGCATAAAGTCATAAATAATAGGTTTAAAAATTTATCAGAAATTCCTTCTAAAACAAAACTTTCTGATACAATTTCAAAGGATTTGAAAAAAAGGTGAATGAGTTTTGTTTGATCTACAATAATATATGCTTTTATGCAAGCTGTAGGAATTGTTAATGATCATGAGTTATGATGCTTTAGATATAATCAAGTTTAGTTATGAATAATAATTTCTTACAAATAAACGCACAAGATTTTAAAAAAGAATTGCAAGATAAAGATGTGGTTTTGATTGATGTTAGAACTTCGCAAGAATTGTTTATTTACTGAAAAATAAGAGAAAATCAATTGCATATAGATATGAGTTTAGAAGATTTTGTTTTTGAAATTGCTAAACTTGATAAAAAGAAAAAATATTTGATATATTGCTGGCATTGAAATAGAACTCAAGTAGTTAGAGAATATATGAAATCTCAATGATTTATATATGTAAAAGATTTAGAAGGGGGAATAGATGTTTGGAATTTTTAGTTTTTATAAAATGTATTAATTTATGAGAAAAATTTCTATAAAAATCATAGATTATGCCATACGGTATTATTTAAGGTATTATCCATCTCCAAAAAAACTGTATTTTAAGTTGGAAGAAAAATTTTGATCAAAATCAGGAAATGCTAAAAAATATTGATGAATAAGTAGTTGAGACATAGATTTTATTTTGACTGAAAAACTAAAAAATATAATAAAACAAGAGGAAGTAATAGAGTCAAAAGTTAAGAATTATATGAATAAATGAAAATCAAAACTCTATATTAAGCAAAAAATGTTTTTGAGAATGGAAAATATGAATTTGGTTGAAAAACATTTAAAAAATTATTTTCAAGATATAGAATTAGAAAACATAAAAAAACATTTAAAAAAATTATGATACTTTAGTAATTTAGAATATAATAAAAAACAAAAAATATTACAAAAACTTTTTATTAAAGGTTTTAAATATGATGATATTAAAAAAGTCTTGTAATTATTTGAAATATATTTATATAATTTTTTTGTTATCTTTTATAGAAAAGTATAGTATCTTTATATTAAATAATAATTATAATAGTATTTTGAAAATATAAAACTAATAAACATGTCCAAAATAATACTACTAGAAAATATTCGAAGCCAACAAAATGTTTGAGCCATATTTAGAAACGCTGATGGTTCTGGTTTTGATAAATTGATTTTAAGCTGATATAGTCCAACACCACCAAGATCTGATATAGCAAAGACAGCACTTTGAGCACAAAACTGGATAAATTGGGAGTATTATAAAGACTCTATACAAATAGTGAAAAAATTAAAAAAACAGTGATATAGAATATATAGTGTTGAACTCACTAAAGACGCTATAAACTACAAAGAACTCTTCAAACAAAAAAGCGGTAAAACACTACTAATAGTGTGAAATGAAATTTCTTGAATCAGCAAAGAACTTCTTGATTTATCAGATAAAAAAGTTATTATTCCTATGAGATGAAAAAAAGAATCTTTAAATGTTTCAGTTGCAGCTTGAATTGTTATGTATGCTATATAAAACAAACAAAAAAATGATAAAAAAATTTTTTAAAATATTTTTGATGATTTCATTAGTTTTTTTGTTAAACACTAATGTTTTTTCAAACTCTATTATAAAAGTAGAAAATGTTTTTTTAGATATAAAAAAGGATTATAAATACCACCATGAACTTCAAACACTTTATGATAAATGAATAGTTCAACCTGAAGATGATCATAAATTTCATCCTGATAAACTCTTAAAAAGAGATGAGTTTGTGGGTATAGCTGTAGAAACTAGTTGTAAAAAATGTATTTCTCCCAATAGCGCTCAAGAGTTTGTAAATAAATATAAAACTAAACCTTTTTTTGATGTTTGAATTAACAGTAAGTATTTTTATTGTATTTCATATGCTGAGGACAATAATTTTGTTTTAGGTTATGACCTTTGAGTAAAATGTAATGACTCAACACAAAAAGATTCTCAAAGCCCATTTTGTAATAATAACAATATTAAGTTAGAAGAAGCTTTAGCTGTTATTATGAGGATGTGATGAATAATGACAGCAAAACAGGCAGATGAAATTGTTTCTTGAATTAAAAATTGACAAAAATACCCAAATTTAGCCCTTGATCTTGAACCAGTTTATACTGATGGAACAGTCAATTCATTTTATCCTTATTTTAAGAAAGCTTTGGAATATGAAGTAATAGATTATGATGCTTTTTGAAATAAAAAAATATATAAACTTGTAGAAAAAAAAGGAAAATATCTAAGACCTAGCACTTTAATAACAAAACAAGATTTTTTGAAAATGGCTTTTGTAGCTTTAAAAGCAAATTCTTGTTTTGAAATCAACGATGATAAACTAGCAATAAAAATGAAAATATTTGATAAGCAGTGTAATGAAAATAAAGCTCTCAAATGACAATGTAGTTTATCTAAACTATTAAAAGATGATAATATATTGGATTTTGATGTAGAAGTGTGATGAGCTTGTGAGAAATGAATAGATGAAAAAACTTGATATGTCCGGAGATTCGTAAACAAAGATAGTTGAGAACAACAAGTAAAATATGGTAAATTTATAGATGATTATAATTTTTTAAATCCATGAAATTATAGAGTATTTTTGAGGGTAACGGATAGGTGTTGAAATTCAGCTGAAGTTTATAATGATTTATTTTTTGATAATGACCTAGATTCTATATCAGACTTAAAAGTTTCAATAGATGCAGACCCTATAATCTGACCATGACCTCTAGAAGTAGATTTTTCCTGAATAGTTAACGGGGGTAAGTGACCATATGAGTACAACTGGGATTTTTGAGATTCTCAAACTGGAGATTGAAAAATAATAAAACATATATTTCCAAAAGAGTGAGTTTATGAAGTAATTTTAACAGTTATTGATAGTAGTTGAAATAGCGCAAGTGCTAGCGTATTCATAAAGGTTTTAGATAATGTTTGTTCTAATGATTCTGATAATGATTCTATAAATGATTGTTTAGATATGTGTCCACTTGTGAAATGAGATAAACAAAATAATTGATGTCCTATACTCATCAAGAAAAAGGTTTTTTATGAAACACCAAAATGTCTAGTGAAAAAACAAAGTTCATGATTTATATTTTGAAATGTTTTTTGTTCTAGTTGTCCTTGTGACAATAGCGTTGATTTTAGAACTACACTTAGGGAGTGTGATACTATTATTCCAGCTATTACATCACCTAGTGAAAAAGATATATATAGTAGATGAAAACTATTTCCCATAGTTAAATAAAAGGTAAAATTATTGGTATTTTTAAACTTGATTTTAGTATTTTTTCACTATAATTTGTTAGTTGTTAGATATAATAAACCAATAATTAATTCATGAGTTTTTCTTCAAATTTAAGATTTTTTTTTACATATTTGTTAATTTTTGTCTTTGTGAGTTCATGAGTAGTCACGGTTTTTTGAACAGATTTGATTTTTAAAGCAAAAATAACAAAAATAGAAAGTTTGTGACAAAATATTTTTTTAGATGATAAAAATCTCAAAAGTACTTATATTTTTTATACAAGCTATCATGATTTAAGTAGTTATAATTTAAAATCATTTTGCAGTATTTCTTCAAAATTTAGTTGAAAAAATTGAAATAAATATGCTTTTAAAATAACTTATTTGGATGAATGTTTCTATTGATTAACTTACTTACAGTCCAGTGATAAATCAATACTTAGTGATTCTAAAATTAGCTTAAAAATTTTTAACAAATCCAAACTTTTTGATTTTTTTGTAGATAGAAATAATAAGTCTCTAAATAAAATAAATTCTAATATAGAAAATAATATAGTAAATCTAAAAAATAATTTAGCTAAAAATTGATGAAACTCTTTTCTTATAGATTTACAAATAAAAAGAAGACTTTTGGAGTTAAAATATCAAAAAAATTTTTTAAACTCTATAATTAAATCTAGAAAAGAAAAATATATAAGCCCTGTAGATGGTTATGATGTCTCAACAAAAATAAATGAAATTCCCAATGCGGATAGACCATATAGAAAAGAATATACAGATTGAATACATCATTGATGGGATATTATGACACCTTTTTGAACTCCTGTTATAGCTCTTAGTTATTGAAAAATAATAAGAATAGTTGATGGATTTGTTTATAGTGATTTAAATAAAATTAAAAGAAATTGAAAATTAACACTAGAAGATCAGCTGAATAATTTAGATATTTTAAGATGAAACCAGGTTTGGCTGAAAACTAGTTCTTGAGATGTGGTTTTTTATTCTCATTTATCTGAAATAAGTGAAGATATAAAAGTTTGAGATATGGTTAATAAATCTAGTTATTTATGAAAAATATGAAATAGTTGAGTTCCTGAAAAAAATTATGATAAATTTCACTTGCATTTTGCTATTCAAAAAAATCCTTATTTAAAAAATAAAATTTGAAAATATTCTTTTATGGATTATATGAAATGGGATTGGTATTTTAAATGAAAATCATTAGAATATACCAAAGAAAATACAAAAAATATTTTTAAGTAATTTGTATGCACAAAAAGAATATATATACATGATTTATAACAAAAAATAAAAAAGCTTATTTTGACTATGAAATAGTTGATAGCTGGGAAGCTTGAATTAGTCTTGTTTGACATGAGACAAAATCTATAAGACAGGGTCATGTAAATTTAAAATGAAGTTATATAAGTTGTATAAATGGGGAACTTTATGTCAAGTCTATGCATATAAGTTTGTGGAAATCTCTTCCCAGTAAAAGTATTATAGAAGCTAATCTAGATAGAAAGGTTTTTTTACATAAAAAAACTATCAATTTTCTTTGTTGAAAACTTAAAGAGCCAGGTTACTCAGTTATTCCTCTTGAGCTTTATTTCAAATGAAGTTTGATAAAAATCAAAGTTTGACTTACTAGGTGAAAAAAATCTTATCAAAAAAAGCAGGTATTAAAAGAAAGAGATATGGATAAACAGGCAAAAGTATTTTTGAAAAAATTTGTTTAGAATCTAATAAAACAAAGAAAAATTAATTAAAAATAACTTAATCTAGCCTTTCTAATACAAAGAATAACACACCTAATCTTCATAAAAATAACCCACCTAGCCTCCCTAAAATTATGGAGGGACAGCTGCAAGGATATTGATTTATTTGCAGCCCCTTTCCCTAATATTAGGGAAAGGATTCAGGTATGGGTTACCTTGAGTTTTTTATACTTAATATTCAATAAACGTCTATTAGAAAATCAATAAAAGACTTGACAAAGAATTGAAAAAAAAGACTATATTATATATATATTAAATTTAGAATATATGAAAAAACAAGGCAACAAGGCAACAAGGCAACAAGGCAACAAGGCAACAAGGCAACAAGGCATTTAATGGACTAATTCGTTTAAAAAGAAGTAAAACGGATACTTTAAGTTTGAATTTTTAATTCAAACTTAAAGTATTTTTTTGTGTGCAAAAAAATAAAAACAAAAATAAATCCTTCTATAAATTATTTTATTTTCTAAGAAAATACTTATGAAAACCCAAATAACAAAACTAAATAAATCTAGCTGATTTACCCTAGTAGAATTAATAGTAGTAGTAACGATACTATCAATACTATCTACAATATGATTTGTGAGCTATAGTTCGTATTTATCGTGAGTAAGAGATACAAATAGAATAAGTCAGCTAAAAGCGATATGAGACTCACTACATTTGTACGAAACAAAGAAATCACTACCCCTACCAGATGAGAAGAGACTAGAGATAAAAGACTGAGCTACAACAATAGCGATTCAATGATATGTGTGAAAAAGTGTGATAGAAACAATATGATATACCTCAGAGGGTAAAGACCCGAAAGACAATACTTACTTTTCTTACTATTTAACTAAAGATAGAAAATACTTCCAACTACTATCCTTTCTAGAAGACCAACCCGAAACAATATCTAAGCTAAACAATCTAAATAAACTAAACAAACTAAACAACTTAAAAACCACCCAAGCGATAGACTATGAGAATAGATATCCCTATGTTTATTGAAAGAAACTATGAATACTAACAACAGATAGCAATGAGCCGATTCAAGAAATACACTCAGGCTCACTAGATATAAGTAATGTATGAAATACAAAGATTTACAAATCGTACTTAAAGACTAATGAATTACTAATTTGAAATTGAACGATATTTAAAGACTTATGAAAATTAGTTAAATGATGATGAAGATGATATAGTGCGAGTTGAAATACAATAGTGTATGTTAATTTGGATTGAGGATTAAGTTCAACAATTTGAACTAATCTATCAACTCCTCCATCATCAACACCATCAACCCCTACACCTACCCCATCAACACCTACCCCATCTATTCCAACGGACTGGAGGAGTGTAGATACTAACTGTGATATAGCGGATATAAAGCTATGAACACAAACTTGGGCATGATGTAATTCAACGCTATGAAATGGTATAGAGTGGTGAAAAAAAGATAACTGAACAAATTGAACTATACATTCTAGTTATTGATGCTACAAGAATCATCAATGAACAAATAATAGGAATGATTGTGCTATAGGTTCATCACAAATGAGAAGTACGACAAAATCTAATACTTGGTTTACTGGAACAAACTCAAACTGAGATAAAGCTCCATCTAATATATGGTGAAAGCTATATACTTGGGATAATGCAAAAAATACAGCGTGCAAGAATTGATATCACTTGCCATCAGATCAAGAATGGACGATACTAGAGAACTACCTAGCGTGAAGAACCTGTAGGACATGAGATTGATATCAATGTGATGGTTTATGATGGAAGAATCATACTAATAAATCAAGCAAAACTAATATAGTAAAAGAACTAATGCTACCTTTAGCTGGTTACCGTAATAGTGATGGTTCTACATTCTACTATCGTGGTGACAATACGTACTTGTTGAGTTCCAGTCTTAATGGTTCTTACGCTCGTGGTAGGTACTTCCACCGGTATAACTCCAGCGTATACCGTTTTTACCGGCTTAAGACTTACGGTTTCTCGGTTAGGTGTATAAAGGATTAAGCCGACGTTAGTCGGCAAATTCGACTCTTTGTTCTCTTTGTCTCTTTACGAGCGAAGCGAGTCGATTTAAAAAATAAAGAAGTTGTTATAATAACAATTTCTTTGTTTTTTGTAATTATTTAACTAAATAAAGGAATATGAAAAAGGATAATTTTGAAAAATTAAATGATTGATTTATAAATTTATATAAGCAATGAATTTTTGTAAGATGCTATGAAAGTAGCGCACTTTTGGTTTCTGAGATAACTTGATATAAAGTATATCCAAATGTTAATAAAAAAACTGGTTTTATATACTTGGAACTTTGATTTCCAATAAATAAGCAAGAAGAAATTATAAAAAAATTGGATATGGCAAATTACAATATTAGATTAGTTGATGTTAATTTAAATATAGAAGAAATAATTTGAACTAAAAAATTAGATAAAAATAATAAAAAGTTAACTAATATAAAAATATGATTAATAAAATTTATATAATATATGACAACATATGATAATCTACCTCTTTATAAAGATAGTTATGATTTACTTTTAATTGTTTTTGAATTAGTAAAAAATTTTGATAAACAATATAAATATAGTATTTGAGATAAAATAAAAAATGAAATTATAGATTTAATTACAAGTATATATAGGGCAAATAGTAGTATTGAAAATAGATATGAAAATATATCTAAAGCTCGTGAACAAGTAGAAATTTTAAAACTTTATATTAGACTTTGTCGTGATTTAAAAATAATAAATTTATCAAAATTTGCTGATATAAGTTTAAAAAATGAAATACTATCAAAACAACTTTTTGCTTGGTGAAAATCATTAAAAAAATAAAAATGTGGCCAGAATTTATAAAATTAAGATTTTATAAAGTGAGCCTTTTAATCCTAGTAGTTCACTGGAAAAAATTCTAGTATTAAAAGATTTATGTATTTGCTAGTATATAAACAAATCAAGAAATTACTCATACTTTAGCTGGTAACCGTAATAGTGATGGTTCTACATTCTACAATCGTGGTAACAATACGAACTTGTGGAGTTCCAGTCTTAATGGTTCTAACGCTCGTGGTAGGAACTTCAACCGGAATAACTCCAGCGTAAACCGTAATAACCGGAATAAGACTAACGGTTTCTCGGTTAGGTGTATAAAGGATTATAAAATGAACTTACTTATTATTTCTAGAATTATTTCTCAAGAAGTATTTTACTTAAATCCAAATAAAAATTTGGATTTTTTTATAATTTAAATAATTATTATGTTAGATAAACAAAAATTGTTATATGATTTATTTAATTGTTATTATGAGGCTAGAAAAAATAAGAGAAATACATTGAATCAGCTAGATTTTGAATTTAATCTAGAAAAAAATTTGATAAAACTATATGAAGAATTATTAAAATGAAATTATAGGGTATGAAAAAGTATTTATTTTATACAAACTCATCCCGTAAAAAGAGAAATATTTGCTTGAAGCTTTAGGGATAGAATAATACATCATCTTATTTGTAACTATATATCACCATTTTTTGAAAAGGAATTTATTTATGATAGTTATAGTTGCAGAAAATTTAAAGGAACAAGTTTATGAGTTAAAAGAGCACAAAAATTTATTAGGAGTTGTAGTGATAATTATAAAAAAGATTGTTATATACTAAAATTGGATATTTCATGATATTTTATGAGTATGAATAAAGATATATTATTCCACAAAATTGAGTTGGTTTTGAAAAATAACATAAAAAATTTAATATGAATAGATTATAAATTCATAATAAACTTAATTAAAGAAGTAATATTTAATGATTGTACTAAAAATTCTATATTTAAATGAAAAAGCCAAGATTATATATGATTACCTAAAAATAAAAGCTTATTTTTTGCTTCTAAGTGATGTGGACTCCCTATTTGAAATCTTACAAGTCAACTTTTTTCTAATATATATTTTTTAGATTTTGATAAATATATAAAAAATGATTTGTGAATAAAATATTATTGAAGATATGTAGACGATTTTTTTATTGTTCATAAAAATAAGAATTATTTAGCTAAATTAGTTCTGGAAATAAGTAATTATTTAGAAAATAATTTAAAACTAAAGCTTCATCCAAAAAAAATTTATTTGCAACACTATTCTAAATGAATTTTATTCCTAGGAGTATTTATAAAACCATATAGAACTTATATAAGAAAAAGAACAATATGATATTTTTATAGTAAAATAGTTAATTTAAACAAAAAATTGAAGCAAAATAATTATAAAATAAATTTTAAACTACAATCTGATTTTTTATCTTGTGTAAATTCATATTTAGGTATGATTAAAAATCATAAAAGCTATAAAAAAAGAAAAAATTTAGTTTTAAATATAGTATCTACTTATTTTTGGGATTATTTTTATTTAAATAATAATTATACCAAAGTTAGTATTAAATTAAACTAAAATACTATAAAATTTGTTTTTTGAGGATAGATTTTAAAAATTGGCAGAATTTAAAAAGGTGTGTAAGTAGAAATATAGTAAAAAAATTATTTAATTTAATTATAGCAAAAATTTTATTAATTACCATTTTATTTGATATTTATTTTTATCATTTTTTTTAAAGAGAAATTTTTTAAAAATAATTTTTTGTATACTACCAATACCTTTAAATATCCAATAACAAAAATTTAAAAAAAGTCCATCAAAAAATCATAAAAAGACTTGACAAAGAATTGAAAAAAAAGATTATATATATTTAATATTAGAATATATGCAAAAAAAGGAGACAAAGCAAATAATGAACTAATTCGTTTAAAAAGAAGTAAAACGGATACTTTAAGTTTGAATTTTTAATTCAAACTTAAAGTATTTTTTTGCGTGCAAAAAATAAAAACCAAAATAAATCTTTCTATAAATTATTTTATTTTCTAAGAAAATACTTATGAAAACGCAAATAACGAAACTAAATAAATCTAGCTGATTTACCTTAGTAGAATTAATAGTAGTAGTAACGATACTATCAATACTATCTACAATATGATTTGTGAGCTATAGTTCCTATTTATCGTGAGTGAGAGATACAAATAGAATAAGTCAGCTAAAAGCGATATGAGACTCACTACATTTGT